>JAHCKJ010000007.1 GCA_026125835.1 Sphingopyxis sp. | reverse complement strand
ACGCTGCGATCTAGTCGGCGGGGCGCCCCCGCCATAGCCATTGCCGGATCGCCGAGGTCAGGTTCGGCGGGTGGTCGGCCTCTATCCGTTCAACATCGATCCGCGCGACGAGCGCGTTGACGGGGAGCGCCTGCCGCGCGGCTTCCGCTTCGAGGGCGTCCCAGAACATCGGCTCGAGGCTGATCGAGGTCGGGTGACCGGCGATGGTGACCGAGCGCTTGACGGGGGGATGGAGTGGATCGGACATAGTCCGACGTTAGCGCCCAAACCGGCGACGGCAAAGCCGCCGCAGTTTGCCCCCGCGAAGGCGGGGGTCAGACGGGTTTGGCGATCTTTTGGGATCGCCGCCCCGCTGGCCGTGCCGGTGGCTGCCGCTTTGCGGCACCGGCGCCTGACCTTGTCGTTCGCTGCGCGAACGCCTTGGTTACACGCCTGCCATCGTCAGTACATATGCTGCCCGCCGTTGATCGACATCGTCGACCCGGTCACGAACCCCGCATCCTCGCTGCACAGGAACAGCACGCCGCGTGCGATTTCGTCGGCCTGGCCCAGCCGCCCGACCGGGATTTTCGCGACGATCTTTTCCAGCACCTGCGGCGGCACCGCGGCGACCATGTCGGTGTCGATATAGCCGGGCGCGATGGCGTTGACCGTGATGCCCTTGCCCGCACCCTCCTGCGCCAGGGCCTTGGTGAAGCCATGGATGCCCGATTTCGCGGCCGCGTAGTTCACCTGGCCGTACTGCCCGGCCTGCCCGTTGATCGAGCCGATGTTGACGATGCGGCCCCAGCCGCGCTCGACCATGCCGCCAAAGGTGGCTTTTGCCATATTGAAACAGCCGCCGAGGTTGATGCGCATCACATCGTGCCAGTCATCGTAGCTCATGCGGGCGAGGGTGCCGTCGCGGGTGATGCCGGCATTGTTGACGACGATGTCGACCGGGCCGACCTCGGCCGCGACGCGCGCGCACCCCTCAAGGCATGCCTCATGGTCGCCCACGTCCCATTTGTAGGTCTTGATCCCGGTGCGTTCGGTGAAGGCGCGCGCCTTGTCGTCATTGCCGCCATAGTTGGCGACGACGGTGACGCCCTGTTCCTGCAATTTAAGGCTGATCGCCTCCCCGATACCCCGACTGCCGCCGGTGACGATTGCTACGCGTGCCATGAATCAAGCTCTCCCACATCATTGTCGCGCCAGACTAGGGCGCGGTGCGGGGCGCTGCAAGTTGACCGGAACGTCAATCGCAAAGCTATTCAGCGGCGTAGGCCGTCGCTAGTTGCTCACCTGCACGCGCAATTTGGTGAAGTCGCCAATCGCGAGATCGGCCTTGTCGATCGTGACGACCAGATGGTCGTTGTCGCCGAACAACCGGCTCATCAGCCCGCTGGTCGGCAGTTCGATCAGCACCGCGTCGCGATCCTCGTCGAAATCATGGATATAGCGGAACGGCTCGTGACCCATCGCCGCCATTTCGCGCGTGGCCAGTTCCTGCCACCAGGGTTCGTAAAAGGCGCGCATCGGCGCCGACAGGCTGTCCGGATTGGCGCACCAGGCGTGTTTGGCGCGGTCGAACAGGATCGTCTGATAGTCATGTACCCAAAGCGGCGCATCGGCGCGGTGGGTGGTCAGCGGCAGGGTGACCGTTTCGTGCGCTTCCGAACCCGCGTCGGGATCGATGCGGTGGACGGCCTTGACCCAGTGGATCGCGTGCAGCGCCGCCATCACCGCGGTCGTGTCGGTCGCCGAAAAAGCTTCGCGGATCGCGCTTTCGCGGACGATCGCGATAATCTCTTCGGCGCGGGCGCGGGCTTCGCGATTGGCGGCGACGCGCTGTTCGAAGGCGACGATGTCGGCCGCGGCGGCGCCCGGGGGCGGGGACGCATCGGTGGTCAACCGGTCGAGGCGCATTTCGAGCACCGCCAGCATCGCCGTCATGCTGCCCCAGTCGAAGGGGTGAAAGGCGGGGTCGGCAATGTCATAGCCGCGGTCGTACAGCGCCGCGCCGGCATCGGTATCGGCGGTTTCGACGCGCGGATCGCTGTCGCCGGGGCACACCGCGACCACATCGACGGGCCATTCGGGAAAGGCGCGGATGGCAAAGGGATCGAGATCGCCGAAGCGCATGGCGCCGTGCGGGCCGAGCCAGCCGTCGGGGTCGTCGAGCGCGCGCGGCGGCGGCACCGGGATGTCGGCATCGTGGAGATGCAGTACGCGCATCCGGTATCCGCGCCGGTGGATGAAAAAGGCGAGCGATCCCTGCCGCGGGCCGACCCCGCCCCACAGGTCGGGCGGCAGCTGCGTACAATCGACCTGCGCCAGAAAGTCGGCGGGTTCGCCGTCGATCAGCGGCCAGTCCATGCCGGCGGGCAGCCGCGGTCGTCCGCCCAGCCAGCTGCTGGTCAGGATCGCATCGCGCGGGGGAATTTGCGGGACGAGCCGGACGCTCACGGTGTCCGCAGCTTCGGCGCGGTGCGCCTGCTCCTCGACCGCCGCCGCCCGGGCTTCGTGCTCTGCCTCGACCGTGTGCGGCGCTTCGGCTGTGGCGGGCAGGGGGTCAAACGGCGGTTCATCGGCGGGTGCAGCGACCGGCTCGGCAACAGTCTTCCCGCTGATCCGGGCGAGCCGCGACGGCGCAATCTCGACCGGCGCGGTTTCGGTGTCGGCCTTGGTCTTGAACGACAGTTTCGGCAGGCGGGCGTCGCGCGGGGCGCGCGGCGCCGCGGGTGCGGCGCGCGGACGACGCAGCCACCAGACGGCGAGCACGAGCGCGACGAAGGCCAGCGTGACCGCGGCCAGCGTCAGCGCCGCCGTTTCAACCTGGTTCATCGCCAACCTCCAAATCGCGCATCATGGCGCCAATTCGGCGCCGTGCCGGAGGAGATTAGCAGGCGGACCTAAACAGTTGGTAAGCGCGACATTTGCGGCGTTACAGCCAGCCCGCGAGCTCGCGCCGGACCAGCGTCTCGATCATCGCCATGCCCGGCGCACCGGCATTGAGGCAGGGGAGGTAGGCAAATCGGGCGCCGCCCGCGGCTTCGAACTGCTCCCTGCCGCGGATGGCCAGCTCCTCGAGCGTTTCGAGGCAGTCGGCCGAAAAGCCGGGGGCAAAGATCGCTACGCTTTTGCCTGCCTTGCCCAGCGCTTCGAGCCGCGCATCGGTCGCGGGTTCGAGCCATTTGGCGCGGCCGAAGCGCGACTGGAACGCGACCTCGACCGGGCGGCCGAGCGCTTCCGACAGCAACCGCGCGGTCTTGCGGCACTGGCAATGATAGGGATCGCCCAGATGCAGCGTGCGTTCGGGCATGCCGTGAAAGCTGGCGAGCAGCACGTCGGGGGTGTAATCGAGCGCGGCGAGTTCCTTCTCGACCGATGCCTTCAGCGCGGCGATATAGGCGGCATCATCATGATAGGGCGGCAGATAGCGTAGCGCAGGTTGCCAGCGCAGCGTCTTCATATGCTCACCGACCGCGTCGACGACCGTTGCGGTCGTTGCGGCGCAATATTGCGGATACATCGGCACGATCAGAATGCGTTGGCACCCTGCCGCCATCAGCGTGTCGATCGCCGGGCCGATCGCCGGTTTGCCGTAACGCATGGCGTAGGCGACGCGCGCCGCGTCGCCGAATACGCCCTGCAACGCCGCGCATTGCGCGCGGGTGATCGCGGCGAGCGGCGAGCCGTCGTCGGTCCACACCTGCGCATAGGCGTGCGCTGATTTTTTGGGCCGGGTGGTCAGGATGATGCCGCGCAGGATCGGTTGCCACAGGATTTGCGGGATTTCGACGACGCGGCGGTCGGACAGGAACTCGGCGAGATAGCGGCGTACCGACGGCGCGTCGGGCGCGTCGGGGGTGCCGAGGTTGACGAGCAATACGCCGATTTGTGGCGCGGCGACGGGGGGATGATCGGGGGGCAGGGTCATAGCGGGTCCGCCGAAAGCGGCAGGCGGCGGACGCGGCGGCCGGTCGCCGCGAACATCGCATTGGCGATCGCGGGCGCGACGACGGGGACGGCGATCTCGCCCAGCCCGCCGGGATCGCGGTCGCTTTCGACAAATTCGACCAGAATCTGCGGCGTTTGCGACAGGCGCGGCAGCCCGAGCTGGCCCAGCCGGCGCGCGGTGGCCAGGCCACCGGCATAATCGGTTGTCGCGCCGACCGCGGCGGCCAGGCCGAAGATCAGCCCGCCCTCGATCTGTTGCCGCGCGACCGCGGGATTGACGAGGCGTCCGGCGTCGACGACTGCCACCAGCTGCTCGACCTGCAACCCCCTGTCGCTTTGCCGCGCGGTGGCCATCAGCGCGATATGGCTGCCCCGCATGGCATGGCATGCGAGTCCCTGCGCCGCGCCGGACATTCCGCCTTCCCAGCCGCCGAGGCTGGTCGCGGTGAGCAGGCAGCGTGCGAGCCGCGGCGCGTCGCCGAGCATCGCCATGCGATAGGACAGCGCGTCGGTGCCGGCGCGCGCCGCCAGTTCGTCGATGAAACATTCGGTGAAAAAGGCGGTGTAGCTGTCGGCGTTGCCGCGCCAGCGCCCGGTGGGCAGCCCGATATCGGCGGGGCAGTGATCGACCGCATGGTGGGGGATGGCATAGCTGCTGGCCGCGCCTTCGACCGCGGCGGCGTCGACGCTGCCGGCCGCGGCGCGCTGGGCGACGTCGGCGGGCGCATTGTCAAACAGCCGCGCGCGGACCTCGTGGTTGGTGGCGGGGACGGCGATCCGCGTCACCAGCGCGTCGATGCCGCCCGCGGCGTTCAGCGTTGCGCTCATCCGTGCCCGCGCCGGCGCGCGCGGCGGCAGGCGCATGATCTCCTCGGCGCGCGACCAGGCGAGCTGGACGGGGCGCCTGATTTGCCGCGCGATGATCGCCGCCTGCACCGCGACGCTGTGGTCGAGACAGGCATCGAACGAGCCGCCCGCCATCATCGGAAACAATCCCACCTGGTCGGCGGCGAGGCCGGTGGCGCGCGCCACCGCATCGCGGCACTGGGCGGGCGCCCAGGTCAGTGACCCAGATCGCGCAGCCGGCGCGCCGTCGGCGGCGGTATGGTGGCGGCTTCGATCTGGCGCAAGAGTGAAGCGACGAGGTCTGGTGTGATGGCTGTGAACCGGTCATCGCTTTCTGGCGACGTCGCCGGTAAAGCAACCAAGTAGCCCCTGTCCTTGAGCGCTCCGTTTCAGCGCCGTTCATGGCCTTATCGACCGGCACCCGGCCGTCCCGAACACCGGCGCAAAACGGTCGAGCGCGCGGTTTGCCGCCCACCAGTTGCGCGCGACGGTCGC
Organism: Sphingopyxis sp.; assembly: GCA_026125835.1. Classification (GTDB taxonomy): domain Bacteria; phylum Pseudomonadota; class Alphaproteobacteria; order Sphingomonadales; family Sphingomonadaceae; genus Sphingopyxis. The sequence continues at coordinate 19,417 of JAHCKJ010000007.1, read as the reverse complement.
GATCCAGCGGTCGTGCGTGACGATATGGAGCAGGCCGGGGGAGGCCATCCCGGCCTTGCGGTCGATGCTTTTGAGCCGCGTAGCGCCGACCGGCCCCTGGCGGATCGCGGCGAACACCATGTCGGGCAGGCGGATGTCGCCGGCGTAATTGGCCGACCCGTCGACCTTTGCGGGCAGGTCGAGGCGCGTCAGTTCCTTGCCGTAAAGCGGATCGCCGCTGCTGGCGCGATAGACGGGTTCGGCGGGCGGTTCGAGCAACGCCGCGGCGGCCGCGACCTCGCCGAAGCGCAGCTTTTTCTTGCCGAGGATGACGAAGCCATCCTGCGTGTCGCAGTCTTCCCAATCGGCGTCCCAGCGCGCCGCCGCCGCCATCATCAGCAGCGCGCGCGCCTGCGCCGCGGCGGCGCGGCACGGTTCCTCGAACATCCGCACCGACGAGCTGTTGGCGGTCAGCATCACCGCATGGCGCACCGCCCACTCGCGCCGCGCCCAGCCGCGCACATCGGCGACGAAATCGGGGACGCCGGCGCGGGGCATGAACAGCGCGCTGTCCTCGTCGGCCAGCAAGGTGTTGGTATACAGCGGGCTGATCGGCGCAGTTTCGACCGCGACCGTGCGCCAGTCGGCACCCAGTTCGTCGGCCATGATCTGGGGCAGCAAGGTCGTGACGCCCTGACCCATCTCGCATTGGGGGACGATCGCGCTGATCCGCCCATCGTCGCCGATCTTCAGAAAGGCGTTGAAGATATGTTCGTCGGGGGCGGCGGTCAGGTTGGGCCTATAATCGCGCGGCCAAAGGCTCCACGCGATCGCGAGCCCGCCCGCCGCGGTGGCGCCGACCAGCATCTGGCGGCGACTGACCCGCGGCAGGCGCGATTTCTTTTTCAGTGCCGTGTCGCGAATGCCCACCATCGGTGACGCTGATAAGCGGGGCGAGTCGGCGTGGCAAAGGCTTTTGGTGCGGGGCTGTGCGCGCGCTCTCACTCACCGTTTGCCCTGAGCTTGTCGAAGGGCCGCTCTTTCCTTCAGCGGCGTCAAAGGGAAGAACGGTGCTTCGACAAGCTCAGCACGAACGGCTTTTGGGAAAGGCTACCAACCCCACGGCGCTGGCGGCGGCGCCACCGGCCGGCGGTAATCGAAAGTCACGCGAAAATCGCGGCCCTCGCGGCCGAGTCCATAGGTGAAGGCGTCGGCGGTCGTTTCAACCGACCAGATGTTGGTGTTCGACACGCTGCGCCCGGTGCGGGTGAACAGCGCGATCGATTCGGCGTCGACCGGAAAGGTCTGGCGCGTCGCCGTTCCGGCATCGGCGGTGTCGCCGCCGTACATCGTCAGTTCGTCCTTGCTGCCGTCGGCGTGACGATGGTCGTGCTTCAGGCGCAGGCCGGTGACGGTGCGGGTGATAACCCAGGTGCGCGAGCGGTCCCAGCCGCCGTCGGGGCCAAGTCCGTCGATGTGGAAGGGGATTTCGATGCGGTCGGGGGTGCAGCTGCGGACGTGCATCACCATCGCCTTGCCGCGCATGTCGGCGTCGAGATCCTGATTGCTGGCGAGTTTGCCCGCATAGGCCTTGCCGCAATGCGCGGTCAGCGCGGCGAAGAACGCGTCCTGCGGATTGCCGGTGGCGGCAGTGGTCGCGCAACCGGTAAGCGCGGTGGCGGCGGCGAGGGTCAGGATCATTTTCATTTCAGCAGCTCCAGGCGTGGAATTTCGATTTTCGGGCAGCGGTCCATGACGACCGCCAGCCCCGCCGCGTCGGCGCGTTTGGCCGCAGCGTCATTGATGACCCCGAGCTGCATCCACACCGCCTTCGCGCCGTGGACGATCGCTTCGTCGACCGCCGCCCCGGCGTCGTCGCTGTTGCGGAAAATATCGACGATCTCGGCGGGCGGTTCGACGTCGGCGAGCGTCGCGACGACCGGCGCGCCGTGGATCGTCGTGCCGGCATGGCCGGGATTGACTGCGATCACATCATGCCCCTGCGCGACCAGAAAGGCGAGGACGCCGTTCGATGCGCGCGCCGGATTGGGCGAGGCGCCCACCACCGCAATGCGGCGTTTCTGGCCGAGCAGGTCGCGGATTTCGCTTTCGTCGTTGATCGCCATCATTTGCCCTTTCGTGCGTCGAGCCATGCCGCGACCGTTGCCGCTATCGCATGGAATGGCTCACCGGCGGGATCGGTTCCGGCGGCGGGCGGGACGCCGCCGTCGCTGGCGAGGCGGATGCCCATCGATAGCGGGATGCGGCCGAGGAAGTCGAGACCCATCGCCGCCGCCGCCGCCTCGGCGCCGCCGCTACCGAACGGGTCGCTGACCTCGCCGCAATGCGGACAGGCGTAGCCCGCCATATTTTCGACGAGTCCGATGATCGGCACGTCGGCCTGTTCAAACAGGCTGACCGCGCGGGTTGCGTCCATCAGCGCCAGATCCTGCGGCGTCGAGACGATCACCGCGCCCGCGGGCTTGTGTTTCTGGATCATCGTCAGCTGGACGTCGCCGGTGCCGGGCGGCAGGTCGACGACGAGCGTGTCGATGTCGCCCCAGCTCGCATCGACGAGCTGTTCGAGCGCGCGCCCCGCCATCGGTCCGCGCCACGCGATCGCCTGCCCCGGCGCCGCAATTTGACCGGTCGAGAGCATCGGGACGCCATAGGCATTGGCGACGGGGGCCAGTTTCGACCCGCGCGCTTCGGGTTTGACGTCTTCGCTGTCCATCAATCTTGGTTGTGAAGGCCCGTAGATGTCGGCGTCGACCAGCCCGACCTTTACGCCCCGGCGCCGGAGCGCGACCGCCAGATTGGCAGCCAGCGTCGATTTGCCGACCCCGCCCTTGCCGCTGCCGACCGCGATGATCGTCGTCGATTTCTTCTCGGCGGTCATGGCGATGCGAACCTCGCTGACCCCCGGTTCGGCGAGCAGCCCGGCGCGCAGCTTGTCCTCGAGCGGTTTGCGGTCCTCGGTCGCCAGTCCGGACACGTCGAGCACGACCGCCAGCAGCCCGTTGTCGTCAAGCAGCCGCAGGCCCGAGGTGCGCCCGTCGCTGAGCGCGGCGGCGGTGTCGGACAGGCGGGCGAGAGCGGTGCTGTGGTCGGCCATGTCCGCGGCAGATAGGCATGTCGGGGTCAATTGCCACCCATTTTCGCGCGCACCCCCTGTTAATCGCGCGCGCCGACCCTATAAAAGCCCTATGAACGAGAAAATCGACGGCAATATCGAACGCCGCAGCCCGAGGGGATTGCGGCAATTTTTCGAGGCGATCAGCCTGATGGCGAACAGCCCGTGGGGCAATGGCCCCAAGGGCGGCGGTGACGGGGACGGTTCGGGCGACGGCAAGAAGCCCGGCCCGCGCAACCCGTGGGTGACCCCCGATCCGATCGACATCAACCGTGGCCGCAAACCGCGCGGCCCGTCGGCGCTCGACGAGTTGCTGCGCAAGGGACGCGGCGGTTTTGGCGGCGGTGGTTCGGGTGGCGGCAGCGGCGGCCAATTCGACCTGGGCGATTCGGCCAAATTCTGGAAATGGGCGGTGCTGGGCGTCGCATTGCTGTGGGTGATCTTTTCGTCTTTCCACATCGTCCCGCCCGAAAAGGAAGGCGTGGTGACGCGCCTTGGCAGCTATTCGCGGACCGTAGGCCCGGGCGTGAAGTTGACCTGGCCGGCGCCGATCGAACGGATCCGTCTGGAAGACGTGCGTGCGATCCGCACCATGGCGATCGGATCGCCGAACGCGACCGACGAGAATTTCGTGCTGACGCGCGACCAGAGCATCGTCGACCTTGCCTATGAAGTGCGCTGGTCGGTGCGTGATCCCGAATTCTTCTTTTTCCAGCTCGCCGATCCCGAAGGGACGATCCGCGAAGTGGCCGAAAGCGCGATGCGCGCGACGGTCGCCAATTTCGACCTGGTCCAGGCGATCGGCCCCGGGCGCGTCGAAATCGAGGCGCAGGTCCAGCAGCGGATGCAGGAATTGCTGAACCAGTATCGCGCCGGGGTGATGATCCAGGGCATCGCGATCCGCCAGGTCGACCCGCCGAGCCAGGTCGACGAGGCGTTCAAGGAAGTGACCGCGGCGCGGCAGGAACGCGAATCGGCGATCAACCTGGCGCGCGCCTATGAGCAGCAGGTGCTGGAACGCGCGCGCGGCGACACCGCAGCGTTCGACAAAATCTATGAACAATACCGGCTGGCGCCGGGCGTGACCCGCCAGCGGCTTTATTATGAAACGATGGAGAATGTGTTGTCGAACGTCGACAAGACGATCGTCGAGGCGCGCGGGGTAACCCCCTATCTGCCGCTGAACGAAGTGCAGAAGCGCGTGGCGGCGACGCCGCCCGCCGCAGCGACGAAGGGAGGCGAATGATGTCTTCCTCGCTCACCCAGAATCCGGTGCGCTTGCTCGTCGGTGTCGTCGCGATCCTCGTCATCCTGTCGCAGTCGCTGGCGATCGTGCCCGAGGACAAGCAGGCTTTGATCCTGCGTTTCGGCGAAATCGAACGCACCGTGAACCGCTACAAGGCGAACGAGCAATATGGCCGGTCGGGCGCCGGGCTGGTCCTGCGCGTCCCGTTCACCGACGGCATCCAGTATATCGACAAGCGCATCCTGGGCATCAACATGGAGCGCCAGCAGGTGCTTTCGACCGACCAGCAACGGTTGCAGGTGGACGCCTTTGCGCGCTTCCGCATCACCAATCCGGTGCGCATGTACACCGCGATCCGGACCGAGGAGCGGCTCCAGACCCAGCTGGCGACGATCCTGGGGTCGTCGCTGCGCAACGAGCTTGGCAAGCGGACCTTTGCGACGCTGCTGTCGCCCGAACGCGGCGCGGTGATGGACAATATCCAGGTCGCGCTGAACCGCGAGGCGCAGAAATATGGCGCCGAGATCATCGACGTCCGGATCAAGCGCGCCGACCTGCCCGAAGGCGCGACGCTGGAGGCGGCCTACAACCGGATGCGGACGGCGCGGCAACAGGAGGCGATCTCGATTCGCGCCGAGGGGCAGAAGGAAGCGCAGATCATCCGCGGCGGCGCCGACGGCGAAGCGGCGCGCATCTATGCCGCCAGCTTTGGCAAGGATCCCGAATTTTACGACTTCTACCGCGCGATGCAAAGCTATCGGCAGACCTTCATGGGCGAAAACAACAATGGCGGAACGTCGATCATCATGTCGCCCGACAATGAATATCTGAAGCGTTTCAGCGGCGGTTGATCGCGACGGGCGCGCCGGTGAACGGAACCGACAGCGCCCGTTCATGTTCAATCACCGTTCAGCCGCCGCACCGCACATCGCGGCGGCCGGGGTAAGAGAATTTCGGACGAGAAGAGGAATAACGACCGTGCGTTATGTTTATGGCATCACTTCGGCCCTGCTGGCGGGTGGCACCGCGCTGGCGCTGGTTACCCAATCCCCCGTTGGCGCCCAGGTCGCGCAGAACGAAGGCAGCGAAATGGCGCGGGTCGTCCCGCGGTCGGGCGCGCCTGAAAGCTTTGCCGATCTGGTCGAGCAGTTGCAGCCCGCGGTGGTCAATATCTCGACCCGCCAGAATGTGACGCTGGGCGTCCGGCTCAACCCCTTTGCCGGCACGCGCGAGCCGATCACCCAGGAACAGCAGGGTGGCGGATCGGGGTTCCTGATTTCCGCCGACGGCTATATCGTCACCAACAACCATGTCGTGTCGGGCGGCCCGCGCGGCGAGGCGGTGAACGAGGTGACCGTCACGCTGACCAACCAGCGCGAGTACAAGGCGACGATCGTCGGCCGCGACGCGGCATCGGACCTGGCGCTGCTCAAGATCAACGCCACCGGCCTGCCCTTCGTCAAATTCGCCGACAGCAGCACCGCGCGCGTCGGTGACTGGGTGGTCGCGATCGGCAATCCGCTGGGGCTGGGCTCGACGGTGACCGCGGGGATCATCTCGGCGGTGCAGCGCAGCGTCAACCAGGGCGGCGCCTATGACCGCTATATCCAGACCGATACCGCAATCAACCGCGGCAATTCGGGCGGTCCGCTGTTCGACCTGAAGGGCAATGTCGTCGGGATCAACAACATGCTGATCTCGCCCGTCGGTGCCAACATCGGCGTCAATTTCGCGATTCCCGCCGATGCCGCGATCCCGGTCATCAACGCCCTTCGCGCCGGCGAACGACCGCAGCGCGGCTATCTGGGCATCGGGATCGCACCGGTCGACGCCGATCTGGCGGCGGCGCTGGGTCTGCCCAAGGATCGCGGCGAGTTCGTGCAGCGCGTCGAGCCCGGACAGGCGGGCGAAAAGGGCGGGCTGCGCCGCGGCGACGTGGTGACCAAGGTGAACGGGCGCGACGTCACGCCGCAGCAGACGCTGTCGTACATCGTATCGAACACCAAGCCCGGCACGCGGATCCCGCTCGAAATCATCCGCGACGGCAAGCCGATGACGCTCAACGTCATCGTCGGCACCCGTCCGCCCGAGGAACAGCTGGCCGGAACCAATTTCGATCCCGAGGACGAACAGGCGGTTCCCGAGGAATCGGGCGGTGCCGCCGACAAGGCGATCCAGGAATCGCTCGGCCTGTCGGTGCAGGTGGTGACGCCCGACATCGCGCGTGCGGTGGGCGTCGATGCCGGAACCAAGGGGCTGGTCATCGCAGCCGCATCGGCGAACAGCGACGCGGGCCGAAAAGGTCTGCGCCGAGGCGACGTGATCCTGAGCGCCAACCGGGTTCCGGTGACGAGCGCCGACGCGCTGGCGAAGGCGGTGGCCGACGCCAAGCGGGCAGGGCGCGACGCGGTGCTGCTCGAGATACTGCGCCGCGGCAATCCGTCGGCGTTCATCGCGGTGCGCGTGAAGTAAGACGCGCGTTATGCGGATTAACCAAGGGCGTCGGACCGTGGGTCCGGCGCCCTTTTCGCTTGACAAAAGCACATAATGTTCTTATTATGTTCTCTTAAATGATTCGGGAGATGGCGCATGATCGGTTATGTGATGTTGGGGACGAACGACCTGGCGAAAGCGGCCATTTTCTATGATGCGATTGCCGCCGAGCTCGAAACGCCGCGGATGATGGAGTTCGACACCTTCATCGCGTGGGGCAAGCCGGATGGCGCGGCCGGGATCGGGCTGACCAAGCCGTTCGACGGCCATGCCGCGAGCGTCGGCAATGGCGTGATGGTGGCGTTGCAGGCGAAGGACAAGGACCAGGTCCAGCGCCTCTACGACATCGCGCTGGCAAATGGCGGCACCTGCGAAGGCCCGCCGGGACCCCGCGGCGAGGGCTTTTATGCGGGTTATTTCCGCGATCCGGACGGGAACAAGCTGAACGCGTTTGTCATGGGGTGACGGGTGGTGGTTTTGGGGTGAACGGACGGCCGATAACATTGAAACGCGGTTCAGTAGCGCTCCTCGAAAGTCCAGCCCGAAAGAGCCAGTACGAAGTCCCCGAACCTGCGCACGGGTCCTTCTTGAGGTGACCAGCGTTTAACAAAATGGTAGCCATTGTGATCGGCGCCTTCCACGATCCATGGGCTACCGTCGAGCCCGGTATTGCAATCGGTTGCTCGCTGTTCGAGGACATTTGTCGCAGATAAGATGGTGTCGAGTTTTGCCATTTCGATCGCCGAAAGCGGACGCGTCACTTCCCGTTCGACTTTGCCGGGCTCGTAACCACCCTTGCCGGACAGCTGCTTGGCAATCAGCTGAGCCCCTTGGCGGGATCGCTCTATGCGAACGATCACCGGAGGATGAAAAGTGGGCAACCAGGTAAAGCGCAGTGTCGACGTATCCACGGTGGAGGGAACTCGAGAGCGCTCGTACAGCGAAGGCTCTCCAGCCGCGTCCCAATGGTCGGGATACCAGTCGTTCTCGACTTCATTGATCCTTGCGAAGCATTCGGGATAGCCTTTGAAATTGCAAACCTGCGCCGGCTTTCCAAAAGACTGTGGAAAATAGCTTTTACCCGCAATCGAAGGTTTGATCGCAACGTTATTGCCCGGCAACGCGGCGCAGCGGCGATCGATTGCTGGGGACGTGTCATGTCCGGAACCGCAGCTAGTCAGAATGAATGCAAGGACGATCGAAGCTGCTCTCATCCTTCAATTTCTAGGGACATATAATCCCTATACAAGTGTCTCTCGCGGGAGCGGCCGCAGTGAACCTCAGAAATCTGTCATTGGCTGCTATTTCTTATAATTGTCATCCCGGATGACGAGGTGAAAAATGCCTCCTTGTGATGAAGCCCTAGGGAAGTTCGACGGCTGGAACTGGTCGCTTCCTGCGATTCCGCCACCGTCTGATACCCATTATCGCACCCGTTTGCCGATTGCCTGTCCCGTCGCGCCACTCTAGACCTTTAACCGGACCAAAAAACGAAAGGACAGCGGGTGAGCGACGGCGGCATGGCGAGCGAAATCTATATCGGCCTGGGCGGGGGCGGGACGCCCGACGGGCCGCGGCAGTCGCTGGTGCTGAAGCGCGCGAACCGACACGGGTTGATCGCCGGAGCGACGGGTACCGGCAAGACGGTGACCTTGCAGGGGCTGGCCGAGGGCTTTTCGGCGGTCGGCGTGCCGGTGTTCGTTGCCGATGTGAAGGGCGACCTTGCCGGGATGGCGATGGCGGGTAGCCCGACGTCGAAACTGCACGATATTTTTGCCGCGCGCGCCGCCGAGATTGGCGACGCGGACTGGGCGTACCGCGACAATCCGGTGATGTTCTGGGATCTGTTCGGCGAACAGGGCCATCCCGTCCGCACGACGATCTCGGAAATGGGGCCGCTGCTGCTGGCGCGGCTGATGGGACTGAACGAAGTACAGGAGGGCGTGCTGGCGATTGCGTTCCGGGTCGCCGACGAGCAAAATCTGCTCCTCCTCGACATGGGCGATTTGCAGGCGATGCTGAGCTGGTGCGCCGAAAACGCCGCCGAGCTGACGACCAAATACGGCAATGTGTCGAAAGCCACGGTCGGCACGATCCAGCGCCAGCTTTTGACGCTCGAAAGCCAGGGCGGGCGCAATTTCTTTGGCGAGCCCGCGCTGGACATCATGGACATGATCCGGTGCGACGAACAGGGGCGCGGCTATATCAATATCCTCGCCGCCGACAAATTGATGGCGAGCCCCAAGCTGTACGCCACTTTCCTGTTGTGGCTGCTGTCCGAAATGTTCGAGACGCTGCCCGAGGTGGGCGACCCCGACAAACCGAAGCTGGTGTTCTTTTTCGACGAGGCGCATCTGCTGTTCGACGACCCGCCGCCCGCGCTGACCGACAAGATCGAACAGGTTGTCCGCCTGATCCGGTCGAAGGGCATCGGCGTCTATTTCGTCACCCAGAATCCGATCGATGTCCCCGACAAGGTCGCGGGACAATTGGGCAACCGCGTCCAGCACGCGCTGCGCGCCTTTACCCGCGCGACCAGCGCGCGGTCAAGGCTCGCCGAGACCTTTCGTCCCAACCCGAAGGTCGATGTCGCGCGCGAGATCACCGAGCTGAAGGTCGGCGAAGCCTTGGTGTCGCTGCTGATGCCCGACGGCGCGCCGTCGCCGGTCGAGCGACCCTCATCAAGCCGCCTTGCTCGCGAGCCGGTCCGCTCGACGCCAGTGAGCGCGCGATCATCCGTTCGATCTCGCCCGTCGACGACAAATGGCGACACGCCGGTCAATCGCGAGAGTGCCGAGGAACTGCTCGCCGCCAAGGCCGAACAGGCGCAGGCGGCAGCGATCGAGGCCAAGGCACAGGCCGAGGCCGACAAGCAGGCGGCGATCGCGGCAAAGGAAGCGGCGAGGGTGAAAGCCGCCGAGGAGCGCGAGCGGCTGCGGCTCGAACGGGCGGCGGCGCGCGAGGCCGCCAAGCCGTCGATGACCGAAAAGATGGTGCAATCGGCGGCGCGATCGGCGGCAACCAGTCTGGGCCGTCAGGTGGCGGGCAAGCTCGATGGCAGCTGATGCGCGGCATTTTGGGCGGCTTGTTCAAATAGGACCGGATGGCCGCGCGGGAGGGTGGGGAAGGGGCACGAACCGCCCTCGACTCCTGCCGCGAATCGCGGCAGCATCAGTTGCATGACAAAACCGGTATTGCTCTGGAGAGGTAGCCGCCGCCGTCGTCGACCCGGTCGCATACGGCCAATGGGAAGCGCTGCACGAACAGCTGGCGTGGGCGCGCGCCAATGCGCCGCTGGCCGTGGCGGAGAATCGCGATCATGATCCCTTCTGGCTGGTGACGCGGCACGCCGACATCATGGCGATCAGCCGCGATCCGCAGCGTTTCGCCAACGGCATCCGTCCGACGGTGCTGACCAACCGTGACGGCGAGGCGCTGGCGCGCGCGGCGACGCCGGGGGGTGACGGGCATCTGATCCGGTCGCTGGTCCAGATGGACGCCCCCGACCATATGAAATACCGGCTGCTGACCCAGAGCTGGTTCATGCCGAAGAACCTGAAGATCGTCGAAGAGCGCGTCCGCGCGTTGGCGCGCGAAACGGTCGATGCGATGCTGGCCGCCGGTCCCGAATGCGATTTCGCGCGCGATGTCGCGGCGCATTATCCGCTGCGCGTCATCATGGACATTTTGGGGGTGCCGCCCGCGGACGAGCCGCGGATGCTGATGCTGACGCAGCAATTGTTCGGATCGACCGACCCCGAACTCAACCGCAACAAGGTCGAGATTACCAGTGCCGAGCAGGCGATCGCGATGCTGAATTATGTCATCGCCGATTTTGAACATTATTTCCGCGAACTGACCGCCGATCGCCGCGCCAACCCGCGCGAGGATATTGCGACGGTGATCGCCAATGCCATGGTCGGCGGCGAGCAGATTCCCGACCGCGAACTCGCCGGCTATTATATGATCATCGCGACCGCGGGGCACGACACGACGAGCGCGTCGACCGCGGGGGCGATCATGGAGCTGGCGAAGAATCCGGCACTGTTCGCGCGTTTTCGCGATGCGGGGAGCGACAAGGCGGGGCTGATCGAGGAAGCGATCCGCTGGACCACGCCGGTCCAGCATTTCATGCGCAGCGCGCGCGAGGATGTCGAGATCGGGGGGCAGACGATCCGCGAAGGCGACTGGTTGATGCTGAATTATGTGTCGGCCAACCGCGACGAGGGGGCGTTTGCGGAGCCGTTCGCCTTTAACCCTGATCGCGAGAAGAACCCGCAGATCGCCTTTGGATTCGGCGCGCATGTGTGCCTGGGCCAGCATCTGGCGCGGATGGAGATGCGGATTTTGATGGAGGAACTGCTGCCGCGGCTAGGCAGCCTGGAGCTGGCGGGTGAACCGGCGCGGGTGGAGTCGGTGTTTGTCGGGGGATTGAAGCGGCTGCCGATCCGGTTTGCGGCGGTTTAGGGGGCCGGGAGAGCGGCTGTGCGCAGACATCCCCTTGTCTCGTCACTCTGAACTTGTGTCAGGGGCCATGGCCTGGCGCGTCCATTGGCGCAGCGTCTGATGAGTGTCCGGCTATGGATGCTGAAACAAGTTCAGAGTGACGAGGTTTGAAAGTCAGTTTCCCACCCGAAATCGCGATGCAAACCGGCCCTAAACCTTCTCGCCCGGAAAGAAGCGCGCGATCACGTCGCTCGCCAAGCGCGCCGGGCGCAGGGTTTCGGCGTCGATGCAGCACCAGCTCGATTTGACCTCGGCCAGCACTTCCTCGCCGCGCTTGATGATCGTTTCGTAAAAGGCGCGCGCGCCCTGGACCTTTTCAAGGATCACCGTCGCGATGACCTGGTCGTCGAGAAAGGCGGGGCGGCGGTAGGTGATTTCATGCTTCAGCGCGACCCAAAGATGCCGGGCCACCGCCTCGGGCGGCGCGATATGGCGCCAGTGCGACAGCACCGCATCCTGCACCCAGCTGAGATAATGGGCGTTGTTGACATGGCCCATGAAATCGATCTGGTCGGCGCCGACGGCGATGGGGTGGTCGTGCGGGAGTGAGGCGGTGGTCATATCGCTGACACTAATGTCAATATTTTGTGACGGAAAGATGAATTCTTAGCCGCGCCCGCGATAGGGGGCGACCCCTTGGTCGGGCAGCCACAGACCCGCGGGTGGCGGCCCCGACTGCCAGAAGACGTCGATCGGGATGCCGCCGCGCGGGTACCAGTAGCCGCCGATGCGCAGCCATAAAGGCTGCATCTCGTCGAACAGGCGGCGGCCGATGCCGACGGTGCAATCCTCGTGGAACCCGGCATGATTGCGGAAACTGCCCAAGAATAGCTTGAGGCTTTTGGATTCGACGATCGTTTCGCCGGGCGCGTAATCAATCACCAGATGCGCGAAATCGGGCTGGCCGGTGACCGGGCACAGCGAGGTAAATTCGGGCGCGGCGAATCGAACCAGATAAAGCTCGCCCGCGCGCGGGTTCGGCACATAGTCGAGGATCGCCGCCGCGGGCGCGGCAGGCAGGTCGCTGGGTTGGCCAAGATGTTTCGGCGCGAGCGGCGGATGGCTGGAATCACTCATGGAAACCGTCTAGGGCGCAGCGCGGCCTTTGTCACCGATCTGATGGGAAAGGCGCCGGGTTCAGCGCCGATTCAGCGGCGCCGACCGAAACTGAACAATTCGGGATCGCAGAATTATAATGACGGACAGGAACTTCGGGCAAGGCAGCAGCGCGGCGCGATTGCCGCTGGTTGCGCTGGTGCTCGCACTGACCAGCGTTGCGCCTGCCCGCGCGCAGGATGCCGAAACACCGACCCCGGCCCCGTCGTCGATCTTTCGCCTGCCACCCGCCACTGATGGGCGTGCGCCGGGGGTGCAGGGGCCGTCCGACAACGGCCTGCCGCCGGTGGGCCCGAATGACAATCGCGCCCCGACCCCCGCCCCGACGCCCACCCCCGCGCCAGCCCAGCCCGCACCCGCGATACCGCCGCGCGTGACGCCGACCCAGCCGACGACCACGACAACGCCGTCGCCCGCCCCGACCCCGACCCCGACCCGCCGCGACGCGGCGCCCGCTGGCACATCGCAGGCGACGACCGCCACGCCGGATGCTGCGCGCGGTTCGCCTGCACAGGGCAGCGGCGATCTGCCGCCGCTGCAAACGACGGCGCCCGAGGTTGTGGCGCCGCCGGTCGCGGTCGCTACCGATGCGGACGAGGCGCCGGTCGCGGCGACGCCCGGTGCGGGGTCTCGGACACGCCGCTCTGGGCCTGGGCGCTCGCGCCTTACGCGCCGGGGTACCGGACTATGGTATTGGCGGCGCCGTCCGGCGCTGGCGGGGCGGGTTGACGAAGAGGTGTTCGACGCGCCGCGCCGCCGCGCCGCCTCGGCGCCCGCGCAGCCACGCCACCCGCGCCGCGTCCCGCGCCCGCTCCTGCTGCCCCGATGCCGCGCGCGGCATCGCTGCTGGTCAACCGTAGCGGCGGGCGAGCGCCGTGCGGTGGTCGGCATGGCGTCGACATCGCCTATATCCGCTTTGTCCCTGACCATGTCGTCGTCGGTTTTCGCCCACCTGATCAATCAGGGGATCGCCATGCCTGGCGACCGTAAGTTGATGGTGCGCATCGCGCTGGGCCAGGGGTCGGCGATGCCCGAGCCGGTGCTGGGCCGCTTTTTCGACGGCGCGGGCGGCAGCGTGCTGCGCGACGACATGACGCTCGACGCGGGGGCGGGCGAGACGGTGTCGACCGAGGTCATGCTACCGCGCGCCGCGATCGAGCCGCTGATGATCGGCGGCAAGCCGATGCTGGTCCCCGTCATGGCGTTCGACGTGACCTATCATTGGGACGGCGAAGGCGATGCGTTCGGCCAGAATGCGGGCAGCTTCGTGCTCGGCCGCGAACAGGGCAGCAGCGGTAGTGACAAGCTGGCGCCACTGCCGCTCGACCGCCCGAACCATCAGGTCGATCGTCCGGGCGCCCGCGCCACCGCGATCAAGCGGTCGCAATGATCGCCTTTGCGGCGGTCGGGCGCGATGTTTTTGTTGCAGCGCAGCATCGGCTGAGGCAGAGCGCCAGCATGCTTGAAAAAGCATGGCGCGGGGCATAGGCTTGTGATCCCCGGAAAGCAGAGCAGGATCGCCGGTAAAGGGACGGTGCAAAGTCCCCGCCGGTCGTAACAGGAGCATGACATGGACGCCTTGGTCTCTACCGACTGGCTGGAACGCGAACTGGGGGCGTCGGACCTGCGGGTCGTGGACGCGACGAAATTCATGGGCGATCTGGGGCGCGATGCCCGCGCCGAATATGAAGCAGGACATATCCCGGGCGCGGTGTTCATGGACTTGGCCGAACTGACCGACCCGTCGAGCGATATCGACAATATGGCGCCGCAGGCCGAAAAATTCGCCAGCCGGATGCAGTCGCTGGGTCTGGGCGATGGCAGCCGCATCGTATTGTACGACGACAGCCCGGGCTGGTGCGCGGCGCGCGCCTGGTGGCTGCCTGCTGTTCGGTGCGCATGACGTCGCGCTGCTCGACGGCGCTGGCGAAGTGGAAGGCCGAGGGCCGCGCGCGCCGAATGGCAGCAGATGCGCCACCGCCATTTCACTGTTTGGCGCGAGCGAAGGCGGTGCGGACCAAGGAGCAGATGCTGGCGAATGTCGACAGCGGCGCCGAACAGGTTGTTTGACGCGTCTCCCCGCGGCGCGTTTCAGCGGCGAGGACCGCGACCCGCGTCCGCCTGGCGCCAGGCATATCCCGAACTCGCGCAGCCTGCCGCACAGCGAGCTGTTCAATGCCGATTGGCATGAAGCGCGGGCGACGAATCTCGTGAGGCGGCGTACTTCCGACGCCGCCGGTCGATCCCGATGGGTTGCCAGGACTGACTGCAGGCGCGGCAGAACACGCAACCGTCGTGGCGTTCGGCGCGCATCTGCTCGGCAAGGACGATGTCGCGGTGTACGACGGCAGCTGGACCGAATGGCGCTTTAATCCGCGACGCCAGGCACACTCCGGGGGGCTTGGGGGGGGCTGGGGGCGGGGGGGGGGGGGGGGCGGCTGAGTTCCCCGCGCGTAGCGCAATTTTGACTCACACAAAGACACAAAGAGGGCAGTTCATTCGTAAACCGTGCGCGAATGAACTGCCCTCTTTGTGTCTTTGTGTGAGATAATGAAGGGCCCGCTGCGCGGGCGTGCTTCCCGGCCACTGGATTTTGCTCTGTGCTCCGCTAACAAGGCGCCATGAGCAAAAGCGACGATGACAACCTCCGCGCGGCGACCAGGCTGGTGCAGGGCGGGCGGCGGCCCGAGTGGACGGGCGATCCGCGGCTGGGCGGCGGCGTGGTCAATCCGCCGGTGTGGCGCGCCTCGACGATCCTGTATGACAATGTCGCCGACCTCGACGCGCGCGGGCATGCGACGCACGACAAGCTGTATTACGGCCGCCGCGGCACGCCGACGGTGTGGGCGCTCGCCGACGCATTGACCGATATGGAGCCGGGGGCGGCGGGCACCTTGCTTTACCCGTCGGGGGTCGCGGCCAATTCGGCGGGGTTGCTCGCGCTGCTGGCGCCCGGCGACCATCTGCTGATGGTCGATAGCGCCTATGAACCGACGCGCGCCTTTTGCGACGGGTTGCTCGCGCGCTATGGCGTGACGAAGACCTATTATGATCCGCTGGTCGGCGCGGGGATCGCCGATCTGATCCGGCCGGACACGAAGCTCATCTTCCTCGAATCGCCCGGCAGCCTGACCTTCGAGGTGCAGGATATTCCCGCGATCACGGCGGTGGCGCGCGAGCGCGGCGTGCTGACGATGCTCGACAACACCTGGGCGACGCCCTTGCTGTTCCCCGCGCTGGCGCACGGGGTCGACGTGACAATGATGAGTCTGACCAAATATGTCGGCGGCCATAGCGATGCGATGATGGGATCGCTGACCGCGACCAAGGCGGTATGGCCGCGGCTGCGCAGCGCGGCGTATCAGCTGGGGCAGGCTGTCTCGCCCGACGAATGTGCGCTGATGCTGCGCGGGCTGCGCACGCTCGACGTGCGGATGGCGCGGCACGGCGAGAACGGGCTGGCGGTGGCGAACTGGCTCGCGGCGCGACCCGAGGTCGGCCGCGTGCTGCATCCGGCGCGCCCCGGCGATCCGGGCCACGCGATCTGGTCGCGTGACTTTTCGGGACCCAGCGGGTTGTTCGGATTCACGTTGAAGGGCGCCGACATCGCTGCGCGCACCCGCTTCATCGACGCGCTGACGCTGTTCGGCATCGGGTTCAGTTGGGGCGGCTATGAAAGCCTGGTGGTGCCGAGCAACCCGATTCGCACCGCGACCAAATGGACCGATCCCGAGCCGCTGGTGCGGCTGTCGATCGGGCTGGAGGATCCCGCCGATCTGATCGCCGACCTCGAACGCGGGTTCGCGGCGCTATGAGCCTGCGCGCCAGCCTGGACGAAGCGGTGGCGTGGATGAAGGCGATCGGGCTCGACGTCGGCGACTATCGCCTGTCGCTTTACGGGTTGTTTTCGGCGATTCTGGTCGCGCTGATCCTTTATGTGGCGGTCAAGCTGGCGCTGCGGTCGATCAAATGGCTGCTGCGCCGCAACCGCCAGATCGACGATGCGCAGCGGCTGCTCACCGAAAAGCTGCTCGCCATCGCGCTGTTTTCCTTTGCCCTGCTGCTCGGCATCGACCTGCTGGGCATTGATCTCACGACGCTGGCGGTTTTTTCCGGCGCGGCGGGCCTCGCCATCGGCTTCGGGCTGCAAAAGACCGTCGGCAACCTGATCGCGGGGATCATCCTGTTGATGGACCGGTCGATCAAGCCCGGCGACGTCATCGTCGTCGGCGACAGTTTTGGCTGGGTCAACAAGATCGGCGTGCGCGCGGTGTCGGTCATCACGCGCGAGGGCAAGGAACATCTGATCCCCAACGAAATCCTGATGACGCAGGAGGTCGAAAACTGGAGCTATTCGAGCCGCACGGTGCGGGTGAAAATTGCGGTCGGGGTCGCCTATGACACCGATTTGCGGCTGGCGCACAAGCTGATGATCGAAGCGGCCCAAGAAGCGAAACGCGTGCTGGCAGAACCCGCGCCGGTGTGCTGGATCACCGGTTTCGGCGACAGCAGCGTCGATCACGAGGTGCGTTTCTGGATTACCGATCCCGAGGGCGGGATCGGCAATATCAAAGGCGATGTTTTCCTGCGGATATGGGACAAATTCCAGGCGGCAGGGATCGAGATTCCCTATCCGCAGCGCGATTGGCGTGGCGTCCGTGACTGCCGACGCGGCGGCCGCTTTGTAGAGCCGCAGGCTGAACTTCCGCCCGCCGGAGCGCGCGATCGACGTCAGAACCCGACCTTCTTCGCGCTCGACTCGCCCGACGACATCCGCTTGGCGTCATCAACGCCGCCCCAGCCATGAGCTTGGGCCCATTTGCCGCTCGAGATCTCGGAAGGGTAAAGAAATGCTCGATCTGTTGCAGCACGATCGGCGGCATATCTCAGAAGCCAAGATCCGAATAATAGGGGAAGGTCTTGTTGACCGTGACGCAGAGCAGCTTCCTCGCTCGCCGCCCGCGTCGTCCTCCATCATCAGCACCCCGATCGGGCGGCATTTGACGACCGCACCCGCAACGATCGGCGAGCGCGCGACGACGAGCGCGTCCAGGGGATCGCCATCGTCGCCCAGCGTGTGCGGGATGAAGCCGTAATTGGCGGGGTAGCGCATCGGGGTGTGGAGAAAGCGGTCGACGAACAGCGCGCCCGACGCCTTGTCGAATTCATATTTCACCGGCTCGCCGCCGATCGGAACTTCGATCAGGACGTTGAGGCTGTCGGGCGGATTGTCGCCGGCGGGGATCAGGTCGATGCGCATGGGAGAGCGGAGTCCTTTTGGTTTTTTAGAATCGCGCGCGCCTTTAGCGCCGGGTGGTGCGAAAAGTCGAGGGGTGTGGCATGCGCCATTGGCTCCCCTTCCTTTCAGGGAGGGGGACTAGGGTCAGGACCCATTAATCCACGTTCGAGGCGTCGAAATGAAGAAGATATCGGGCTTTTGCGGATGCAGCGGGTAGCATCGCTACCCGCAAGGCCGCGAAGGTTCGAGATCGAAGCCATTTCGGCGTCCCTGCGGGATTTGACCGATTTTGCCCAGGACAGCGTCGAAAAGTCTTGGAATATAACCATATTCCTGCGCCTTTCCTCCCCGCCCCGGGCAAAATCGCCTCAAACCTCGAGCGCGGAATTAATGGGTCCTGACCCTAGAGCGCCCGCTTCGGCGCCAGCAGCCGGTCGAACTGGTCGGGGCCGTCGCCGGCCTTTTCCAGATGCGGCCAGCGCAGCCCGCCGTGGTACGCGATTTCAACCTGGCGATAGCGGCCGCCGCGTTCGACCAGCAGCCGCACCGGGGTCTTGCCGTCGGTGGCGGTGCGGATTGCGGCTTCCAGCCGTTCGCGGCTGTAGCTGACGCCGTCGACGGCGACGATCTTGCTGCCGTTGACGATGTCGGCCCTGAATGCAGGCCCGTCCCACAGCACCGCACCGGCCAACCCGTCCTTGTCGATCGTCAGCCCCAGCGAATGGGTCAGGTCAAGGTTCCGTGCCTTGGCCATGCGGTCGCGGTCGAAGACATTGGGGGCGTCCCGCCAAGCCAGCCGGTATCCCGCACCGTCGATACCGCCCAGCGGGGCGGGGCGTCCCGGCCTTTGGAACCGGTCGCGCAGAAACCCCGCCCAGTCATGGGGATGCACCGCGTTCAGGGCCGCAACGACATCGTCGAAATTATAGGTAATCTGGCCCCAGTCGCCGTCACGCCCGCCAAAAAAAGCGCGCGCGAAATCGTCGAGGCTGCGCGCGTGACTGGTGGCGCGGCGGATCAGCATGTCGGCCTCGAGCCACACGAGCGATCCTTCGTTATAATAATCCTCGCCGCGCGACCAGCTGGCGAAAGGCTTGGGTTTGCGCGCCGCGACAACGGGGTCGAGCGTTGTATCCTCCACCGAACGCCATATGCGGCCGGGCTGAACGGCATAGAAAGCTGCGTTGGTCGCCCATTCGCCCAGAACCATCTCTTTCGACTGCATCCCCGAGCGGCCCGCAAGGACGAGATCCCAATAGCTTGTCTGGCCTTCGTACACCCACAGCAAATTATCCTGCATCGGGGTACGGAAATCGGGGGTCCATAATTTGTCGGGGCGGCGATATTTGCCGTTCCAGCTGTGGACCAGCTCGTGCGGCAGCAGCCCGCGGATGCTGTCATTATCATCCCATTTGGTGAAATAGTCGGGGCTGCGGCTGTTTTCGCTGCTGCGGTGATGTTCCAGCCCGATGCCGCCGAGTTCGTCGGTCAGCGCGAGCAGAAATTCATAACGGTCGAACGGGCGCGACCCGAACAGCGCGACGGTTTCGGACACCAGCGCCGCGTGGCGCGCGATATGGTCGGGGCGCGCGTCGAGATATTTGGCTTCGTCGGCGACGACGTTCAGCGTGACATTGTGGCCCAGATCCCATTTGCGGAAATGCTGCCCGGCGAACATCGGGCTGTCGACCAGCACCTCGTAACT
>JAHCKJ010000069.1 GCA_026125835.1 Sphingopyxis sp. | reverse complement strand
CAGGCTGACCATCCAACGCGCACAGCCGGTCGACCTCGGCCAGCGTTTTACACACCGCGCGCATCTTGGGTCGGGTGAAGCGGAACCCCAAGTCGCCGAGCAGTTCGGAATAGCTGACCGCGCGGCCCTCCCGCGCGGCTTCGGTCAGGATCGCGCGGATGCGCGGGGCGTCGCCGAGGGCACTGGCGTCGGCGGCGAGCGCCTCACCGCCTAAACCCCCGTCTTTGGCGGCCATGGGATGAACCCTGAGGTGCGCGCGACATAGGCCGCATAGTCGGGCCGCGTCTTGTGCAGCCCCTTTTCGAGCAGCGCCTTGCCTGACCATTTGGTGAGGGTGAAGGTCAGGAAGACCGGCCCGATCACGCTGGCCAGCGCGATCCAAGGCCCGAGGTCGGCAGCGATCAGCCACAATCCCCACCAGGTCAGCGCGTCGCCGAAATAATTGGGATGGCGGGTGTAGCGCCATAGCCCGGTGTCGAGCACTTGCCCCTTGTTCGCGGGATTTTTGCGAAACGCGTCAAGCTGGGCGTCGCCGATCGTCTCGAACGCGATGCCGATCAGCGCCGCCACCACGCCGATGATCGCGAGGATGCCGACGCCGTCCGCCGCCGCGCCGCCGCTCGCCCAGATGCCGATCTGCGCGGGCAGGCAGGTGATGAACAGCAAGGGCGCCTGGGTCAGAAACACGGTGAGCAGCGCCGTCTTGCCCCAGCTCCACTTTTTCGTTTCCATCGTCCGCGACAGGATTTTCGCATAGCGCGGATCTTCGCCATGCCCCACCCAGCGCAGCCCGAGATGGATTGCCAGCCGCAGCCCCCACAAGCTGGTCAGCCCGAGCAGCAGCTTTGCGTGGAGCGCATCAAACCCCGCCTGCCACGCGGCGCCCCAGGCCAGCAGCACCATGCCGAACGCCCAGAAGGCGTCGATGAACGACACGTCGCGGATGACGACCGAAATCGCCCACAGGATCAGGATCACCCCAAGCAATCCGGCGAAATTGATCGCCAGCAATAGCAGCAGGTCGGTCATGCGCGCATCTCCATCTCGTCCGGGCCGTCGTCGCCGACAATATCGTCGATCGAGCGCACCGCGCGCTCGGGAATCTTGGGAATGCAGGTGCGATACACCTCCAGCACTTTCAGCATGTCGGCGCGGAAGTCGCCGCTCGGCCAGATCAGCGGGCCGAGGCCGCCGGTCTTGGTTCCATAGTCCATCATGCCGACGACCATCGGCACCTTGGCCGCCATGGCGATCTGGTAAAAGCCGGTACGCCATTTCGCGGTCTTGCCGCGCGTCCCCTCGGGCGCGACGGTCAGCATGAATTCGGCGCGGCGGGCAAATTCGTCAACCATCTGCTGCACGACATTGCCGCCGCCGCGCCGGTCGACCGCAACGCCGCCCATCTGGCGGATGAAGCCGCCGAGCGGCCAGCGGAACAGCGACAGTTTCGCCATGAAATGCGGGCGGATCTTCAGATCGGCGGTCAGCCCCAGGAAATTGACGAAATCCCAATTGCTGGTGTGCGGCGCCGCGATCAGGATGAAGCGCCGCGGTTCGGGGACGACACCGACGGCCTTCCAGCCGCGGATACGGTACATCGCCAGCAGCAAACGCCGCACAAAGCGTGCCACCGGACCCGGCGGTTCATCGATGATGGCTGTCACGCACTCTCCTCTACCCGGCACACGGCTTGCGCGAAAGATCGAGGCTTCGCAAGGGGGTGCGATGACGGCCTATGGTGGCCGGGCGCTTTTCACGAGCGGATGGGTTTGCGGCACGGCCCCCGATCGCCCTTTGCCTTGACGCGCCAGCCTTGCTATCGCGCCGCGACCATGGCGACCACCACCGACGATCCCGACAACCCAGAACCCGTTCCCGGCATGACCGACACGCCGTTCGGCAGCGCGCTGTCCGAACGCTATCTGGTCTATGCGTTGTCGACGATCACCGCGCGGTCGCTGCCCGACCTGCGCGACGGGTTGAAGCCGGTGCACCGCCGCCTCTTGTGGGCGATGCGCGCGATGCGGCTCGATCCATCGCAGGGTTACAAGAAATCGGCGCGTGTCGTCGGCGACGTCATCGGCAAATTCCATCCGCATGGCGATACGGCGGTTTACGACGCGATGGTCCGCCTCGCGCAGGATTTCTCGCTGCGCTACCCGCTCGTCGACGGGCAGGGCAATTTCGGCAATATCGACGGCGATAATGCCGCCGCCTATCGTTACACCGAAGCGCGGCTGACGCGCGTTGCGATCGACCTGATGCAGGGGCTCGACGAGGGGACGGTCGATTTCCGTCCGACCTATAATGGCGAGGATGAAGAGCCCGAGATCATGCCGGGGCTGTTCCCCAATCTGCTGGCCAATGGCGCGAGCGGGATCGCGGTCGGCATGGCGACGAACATCCCGCCGCATAATGCCGCCGAGGTCATTGGCGCGGCGCTGGTGCTGATCGAGAATCCGAAGGCCGAGCTGTCCGAATTGCTCGAGCATGTGAAGGGTCCCGATTTCCCGACCGGCGGCATTGTCGCCGACAGCGCCGAGACGATTGCCCACGCCTATGAAACGGGCCGCGGCAGTTTCCGCGTTCGCGCGCGTTTTTCGACCGGAAAGACGGACGACGGCGACTGGGAAAACAGCGGGGTCGAAAAACTGCCGGGCGGCACCTGGCAATTGGTCATCAGCGAAATCCCCTATGGCGTCGCCAAGGGCAAGCTGATCGAACAGATCGCGCAGCTGATCGCTGACAAGAAATTGCCGATCCTGGAGGACGTCCGCGACGAAAGCGCCGGGGATCTGCGCATCGTGCTGGAGCCCAAGAGCCGCAACGTCGATCCCGGGGTGCTGAAGGAAAGCCTGTACCGGCTGACCGACCTCGAAAACCGCTTTGCGCTCAACCTCAACGTCCTCGACGCGACGCGAACGCCGAAGGTGATGGGGCTGCACCAGCTGCTGACCGAATGGCTGCAGCACCAGATCGTCGTGCTTGTCCGCCGCGCGCAGCACCGGATCGCCAAGATCGACGACCGGCTGGAGCTGGTCGCGGGCTATATCATCGCCTTCCTCAACCTCGACCGGATTATCGAGATCATCCGTACCGAGGATGAGCCCAAACCGGTGATGATTGCGGAATTCATCCTGACCGACCGGCAGGCCGAGGCGATATTGAACATGCGGCTGCGATCGTTGCGGAAGCTTGAGGAGATGGAGCTGAAGCGCGAGCAGGCAGATCTTACTGCCGAGCGCGAGGAGCTGGCGAAGCTGGTCGAAAGCCCGGCGCGGCAGAAGACGCGGCTGCGCAAGGATCTGGAAAAGCTGCGCGCGGTGTACGGCCTCGAAACGCTGCTTGGCGCGCGGCGCACGACGATCGCCGAAGCTGCGCCGGCGCGCGACATTCCGCTTGATGCGATGATCGAGAAGGAGCCGGTCACGGTGATCCTGTCGAAACGCGGCTGGATCCGCGCGCAGCGCGGCCATGTCGCGCCCGACCAATGGGGCGAATTCAAGTTCAAGGAGGGCGACGAGCTGCTGTTCGCCGCGCACGCCCAGACCACCGACAAGCTGCTGATTGCGGCGAGCGACGGGCGTTTCTTTACCATCGGCGCCGACAAGCTGCCCGGCGGGCGCGGGTTCGGCGAGCCGCTGCGGCTGATGGTCGACATCGATCCCGAGGCCAAGATTGTCGCGATGGTCCCGGCCAGCGCCGACGGCCGCCTGTTGCTCGCCTCGTCGAGCGGCCACGGCTTTATCGCGCAAATGGCCGATGTCGTGGCCGAGACGCGCAAGGGGCGCAATGTCGTCAACCTGAAGCCCAAGGCAGCGCTGACCGTCGCGCGGCCGATCGCGAGCGCCGACGACAGCATCGCGGTGGTCGGCGAAAACCGCAAGCTGGTGGTCTTTCCGCTTGCCGAAGTACCGGTGATGGCGCGCGGCCAGGGCGTGATGCTGCAACGCTATCGCGACGGCGGCCTGTCGGACGCGGTCAGCTTTGTCTTTGCCGAGGGGTTGAGCTGGGCGATGGGCGGCGATAGCGGGCGCACGCGCACCGAAAATGATCTGGCGCCCTGGCGCGTCGCGCGGGGGGCTGCGGGCCGGATGCCGCCGACCGGTTTCCCGCGCAACAATCGTTTCGGCTGACCGCATTTTCCTGTTGCCGTAAATAGCTTCTTTACTCCCGCCCCGTTACGCCATGGCCAATGGGGAAAGGTCGCACAAAACCCGCTGTTATGCCTATCGATAGAACCGGCGAAGACCGGCCCTTGTTGTTCGTCGGCTGGATCGACGCCCTGCCGGTACCGGCGGCACTGATCCGTCCCCTCGCGCGCGGCAATTTTCGCCTGCACGCCAGCAATGTCGCGTTCGACCGGCTGGGGCTTTCGCCCGCCGGCGCCAACGCCCCCATCGCGCTGCTGCGCGCGATCGAACGCGCGGCGCAGAACGCCGACGATACCCTGGAATTTTCCTGCCAGCTCGGCGAGGGCGTTTCGGCACGCGACCTGCGCGGATCGATCGGACCGCTACCTACCGAATCGGGCGACGATGGCCTGTTCCTGCTGACGCTGATCGACCGCACACAGGAGATGATGACCGAGCGCAATTTGCGCCGCGAACTGGTATCGGACAGCCTGACCGGCCTGCCCAACCGCGCCGGGTTCGAGGAACTTGTCGAACAGCGCTGCATCGCCGTCGGCGTTGGCACCGACCATGCGATCCTGCTGCTCGATCTCGCCCGGTTCAGCCGGATCAACGAACATATCGGCCCGATGGCGGGGGACGAGTTGATCATCACTGTGGCACGGCGATTGAAGTCGTCGCTGCGCAGCGGCGATATCCTGGCGCGCACCGGCGGTGACGAGTTCGCGATTTCGACCCGCGTCGCGGGCGGCCGCGCCGACGTGCGCGAGATGGCGCGACGTATTCGCGGCTGTTTTGATCATCCGTTTCGCATCGGCGAACTGAAAGTGAGCGTCGATTGCGCGCTCGGCTGTGCGATCCAGTCGGCGGCGGACAGCGATATTGCCGACCAGATCCGCCACGCGCAGATCGCGCTCAAGCGCGCCAAACAGACCGACCGCATTGAAATTTACGAACCCGAATCGGCGATGCTGTCGGACAATCGCTTTGGCCTCGAAACCGAACTGCGCAACGCAATCGAAGAGGACCGGCTCCATCTCGCCTTCCAGCCACTGGTCGAGCTTGCCACCGGCAAGGTCGCGGGGTTCGAGGCGCTCGCTCGCTGGGACAAACAGGACGGTCTGCCGATTTCGCCCAGCGAGTTCATCCCGATCGCCGAGGATTCGGGGCTGATCGTCCCGCTCGGTCAATGGGCGATCGGCAAGGCGGCGGCGGTGCTCGCCGACTGGGACCAGCAGAATGGCGGCAAGACGGTCGATTGTTATTTTTCGGTCAATGTGTCGGCGATCCAGCTGCTGCGCGACGATGTGGCCGGGGTCGTTCGCCAGGCGCTCGATAAACACAAGATCGGCGGCGAGCGGCTGATGATCGAGCTGACCGAAAGCGCAATCATCGGCGACCCCGATCTAGCGCTGTCGGTGCTCAGCGAGTTGAAGGCGCTCGACGCCCGCGTCGCGATGGACGATTTCGGCACCGGCTATTCGAACCTCGCCTATCTCCAGCGGCTGCCGCTCGACGTGCTCAAGATCGATCGCAGCTTTGTCGAACATATGGTAGACGACCGCGACAAGGTGGCGATCGTCCGCACGATCCAGAGCCTGGCGGAGGTGCTGGGGATGCGGACCACCGCCGAAGGGGTCGAGACTACCGACCAGGCGCGGTTGCTGTCGGCGCTCGGCTGCGATTTCGGGCAGGGATATTTGTTCGCGCGCCCGCTCGACGGACCCGCCGCGCTCGATTTCTGGCGTCAGTCGCTGGTGCGTCCGATTTTCTGATCGACCAGTTCGGCAACGCGGTCCGCGCCGGGAAAATCCTCCGCGACCCATGCCGCCTCGACCGCTTTCAAAATTCGCGCGACTTCGGGACCCGCGGCGATGCCGCGGGCAACGATGTCGCCGCCCTTCAGCGGTAGCCGCGGCACGGCCCATCCCGCCAGATCCTTTACCGCTGCCGGATCGCCTGCAATCAGGTGGACGTCGCGGGCCGCGTCGATGCCGATGGCATGCGCCAGTTGCCGGATCGGTCGCGCGACGTCGCCGCGATGCGCCGCGACGGCGGCCAGATATTTGCGCTGGCGCGTCGACAGGCGAAGGCGGCTGGCCACCTGCTCGGCCATCGCCGCATCGGCGGGGAGCAACGCGGCAAGACGGCGATGGCCGGCCGCCGGCACCCCGGCGACCGCCTCGCTCGCGCACAACCGGTCGAGCGTCGGGGCAAAATCCGGATCGAGTTCGGGCAGCAGCACCGTGAATATGCCATCCGTCGCCATCTGGCCGACGATCGCACACGGCTCGGGCAACGCCAATATCTTGCCCAGTTCGTCGGCGATCCGCTCGCGCGACAGGCTTTTGAGCGACTGGCGCGCCGCAACCACGGCAGCGTGGCTTGCGGGCTCATGCTCGCCGCGGCCGAACCGCGCCGCAAAGCGATAGAAGCGCAGAATGCGCAGATGATCCTCGGCGATCCGCGTCGCTGCGTCGCCGATAAAGCGCACGCACCCGGCCTGCAGATCGTCGAGACCGCCGAAATAATCGTCGACCGCACCACTCGCAGGATCGGCATAGAGCGCATTGATCGTGAAATCGCGCCGCGCGGCATCGCCCTGCCAATCGTCGGCGAAGGCGACGGTCGCGCGGCGTCCGTCGGTTTCGACGTCGCGGCGCAGCGTCGTGATTTCATGCCGGTCGCCGCTCGCGACCGCGGTTACCGTACCGTGCGCGATGCCGGTCGGGATCACCTTGATCCCGGCCCCTTCCAGCCGCCGTATCACGTCGTCCGGCCGGAGCGGCGTGGCCAGATCGACGTCGCTGACCGGCAGGCCCAGCAGCGTATCGCGCACCGCCCCGCCGACGATCTTCACCGCGCCGCCATCGGCGCCCAGCGCGTCGACGATCCGGCGCAGTCCGGGACGCGAACGCCATTCGGCGTCGGGCAGCCGGATCACCGGTGCCACCCTGCGGGCATCCGCCGCGCCAGATTGACGATGATCCCCGCCGTCACGCCCCAGATCCGCCGTCCCTGCCAGTCCATGTCGTAATAATGCCGGTCATGCCCCTGCCAATGCGCTTGCTGGCGACGATAATTGGCGGGATCGAACAGGATGTCGAGCGGCACTTCGAACCAGTCCTCGACCTCGTCGGGATTGGGATCGAACCGCAGGTCGGGCGGAATGACCCCCAGCACCGGGGTGATGTGATAGCCGCTGCCCGACCGATAGGGCTCGGTCACCCCGGCCACCATGACATCGCGGCGCCCCAGGCCAATCTCTTCCTCCGCCTCGCGCAGCGCCGCATCGACCGCGTCGCGGTCGTCGGGGTCGATCTTGCCGCCCGGAAAGGCGACCTGCCCTGCATGGCTGCGCAGCCATTGCGGACGCTGGGTCAGGATGACGCCGGGGTCGGGGCGGTCGGTAAAGGCGATCAGCACCGCGGCATCGCGCAGCGTCGGCGTGCCAAGATACGCCTCGTCCTCGCCCGCATCGGGCAGCAGGTTGTCGAGCGCGGCGCGCAGCTTGTCGGACAGCATCAGCGATCGACCAACGGAAATGGCGCGCCGTTCGACCAGATCGCCGGCGGATCGCTCCGGTCGGCGAGCGCCATCTCGACGATCCCGTAATAAAGCGCGCGATCGATCCGCGCCTCGAGCCCGTTACCCACAGCGCCGCGGACATGGAGCCGCGGGTCGGGCTGGTCGGCGTCACGGCCAAAGCTGAGGGGGTGGTCGGGTCCGGCCATCACCAGATCGTCGGTGTCCAGCCGGAACACGAGCTTCCGGTCCTTGCCCTCACCCTCGCTTTTCATCTCGACCGCGCGAAAGGGCGTGTCCTCGACGGCGATCATGAGTTTCTCCGCAGGGGTCACAAGCACATGACTGCCATCGGCTTCGCGGCGCAAAATCGTCGAGAACAGCTTCACCATCGCGGGCCGGTTGATCCGTCCGCCTTCGTGAAACCAGCTGCCGTCGGCGCGGATTTCCATAAAGCTGTCGCCCTCGCGTTCGGGGTGCCAACTTTCCACCGGCGGCAGCTTGCGCGCCGCCAGCAGCTCGGCAGCTTCGGTGAGCGAGAGCTGTGCGAAGTCCTTGGGAAGCGAAGGGGCGGGGGTGACCATGGTTCCGACATAGGGGGCGGGGCGGTGGGTGCAACCCCATCACGTCGCCCCCGCGAAGGCGGGGAGCGCCGTCGGTTGACGCGGCGGTGCTGGTCAAGGTGGCCAACGGCCCCCACCTTCGCGGGGGCGACGATTACAATCTCGGCCCGATCATCCCCGCACCCACCGGCACAGCATGTCCGTTCGTCGCGCGCGCCAGCAGGCGGCGCTTTTCATAAGGCCCGGGCAAATCCCACGCACCCGTCGCATCGGCGCCGAAGCCGAAGAAGCGGCCATAATATTCGGGGTCGCCGATCATCATCAGCGCGCCGTCGGCCTCCGTTTCCGCGACGGCCAGCATATGCGCCATCAACACCCGCCCATGTCCGCCGCGCTGCAAATCGGGGCGCACCGCGACCGGGCCTACCATCACCAGCGGCGTCGCTGTTCCGCTGGCGCCGCGATGCGCGACCGGCCAGCACTGGATGGTGCCGATCGGTGCGCCGTCGTCGACCAGCGCAAAGCTAAGCACCGGGATCGCATCCGTGCCTTTGCGGATGCGATAGGCGGTTCGCTCGAAGCGGTCGCTCCCGAACGCCGCGTCGAGAAGATCCTCGACCGCCTGCGGTGCAATATCCGACAATGGAAGTAACTCGACCAACGCGCGCCCTTTCGCTAATGCGGCGGCGCTTTAGGGTCCGGGGCCGACATTGCAAAGTCGAATGTCGCCGCGGCAGGAACAGGATTTCTTGTGACCGATACATTGTGGCTGGAAGTGGACGGGATCACCACCGAGGTGCTGACCGGTATCTATTCCGAAGAGACCCACCTGCCGCAGCCGCTGCGCATCGCGGTGCGCGCCCGGCTGGCGATGGCCGATCACTACGACCCGACGACACCGCTCAGCGCGTCGAAAAATTATATGCACCTGAAATTCGCGGCGACCGAGGGCATCCCCAAGGATGTCCATTTCGTGCTGATCGAAAGCGTCGCCGACCATATCGTCGACACTTTGTTCCTGCAGGACGACAAGGTCGAGGAGGTCGAGGTCAAGATCGTCAAGCTCGCGATCGCCGAGGAA
>JAHCKJ010000068.1 GCA_026125835.1 Sphingopyxis sp. | reverse complement strand
AGGCGGCGGCCGTCGCGTTTGGCGGATCCCAGCAAACAATAGCCGGCTTCGGCGGTATAGCCGGTTTTCAGCCCGTCGGCGCCCGCGACACGGCCCAGGATCGGATTGCGGTTCGGCTGGACGATCGGCTTGCCGTCGGGCGAAGTGCCGTACTGGAACTGCGGCATCCCGAAATAGCGCGCATAGTCGGCCGGATGGTCGCGGATCAGGCGCTCGGCCAGCAGCAACATATCGCTGGCGCTGACCTTTGTGACGCCGCCGTCCGGCCAGCCGCTGGCTGTGCCGAACCGGCTCGATGTCATCCCCAATCTCGCCGCTACGTCATTCATTCTTTTGACAAATACCTGTTCGCTTCCATCGATACCGATGGCCAGCGTTGAGGCCGCGTCATTGCCGGAGACGGTTATCAGCCCTTTCAGCAGATCATCGACAGAGACCCGCTCCTCCGCGCGCAGGAACATTTTCGAAGCACGCGGCCGCGCGGACCAGGTCTTCCACGTCGCCTCGCTGACGGTGAAACGCCTGTCACGCGCCAGTTCGCCGCGTTTCACCATGTCGAGCACGACATAGGCGGTCATCACCTTGACCATCGAAGCCGGCGCAAACCGTTTGTCGGCGCCGCGCGCGAAAAGCACTTCGCCAGAACCCATGTCTTTGATCATCACAACGGGGGCGTCGGTTACATAGGGTTCACGGGCCGTCGTAGCGGGTTTGGGCGGCGATTGCGCCGCTGCGGTATCCGATATCGGAATCGCCATTGTAGCGAGGACTGCCAAGAGCAGGCCATTCCCAATTGATATTATGTGCTTTTCGGTCACTCTTTGGTATTAGCGTTCGCGCTGCAACATCGCATCGCGAAACCCCTTCGCGCGGGCCTGGCCAAGCGCCGTGCGCGCCTCGGCTTCGCTGGCGAACGGCCCCATGCGAACCCGCCACAGCTTCCCAGCCGCGCTTACGGTGCCGCCGACGGTTTTTGCCGCGGCATTGGCGCGATCTTCGCTGCTGAACGCGCCGACCTGAACGGCAAACTTGCCGCCCGCAACGGGTGCGGCGGGCGGAGCAGCTTTCGCCGGGGCCGCGCCGCGAACCTCCATCCGGTCGTCACCAGGTTTCGCCTTGCCCGATGCCACCGGCGCCGCGGGTTGGTTCGTCACCGCCGCCGCTTCGGTGGATTTGGGTGTCGGCAAAGCCCTTAGTTTTGTGCGCAGGATCGACAGCAGCGAATCGGGCGTCCCGATCCGCTCCGGCACCGGGCGCCCGACCCGCAATTGCGCGCGCTCGGCGGCGGGCGGGCTGGTGCGCCGCACCCGTACGGCCGAAAGCCCCTCGGTCAGGCCAAGCTGTTCGGCGGCACCGCGCGACAGGTCGATCAGCCGATCGGCGGCCATCGGACCGCGGTCGTTGACACGGACGAGGATCGTGCGTCCGGTATCGAGCGCGGTCACTTCGACATAGCTGGGCAGCGGCAGCGTCTTGTGCGCGGCGCTGATCGCATCGGGATTGAAGGTTTCGCCGTTTGCCGTGGGCCGCCCGGCGAGTTCGTCGCCGTACCAGCTGGCATAGCCGACATCGTCATAATCGGCGATATCGGCGGGCGTAAAGGTCACGCCGCCGATCATATAGGGCTCGCCGATCTTCACCGGCGTATCGCTAACCCCGGTGGCCGCCTCGGTCGGCGGCGCGGCCGCAACCGGCCGTCCTTCGCCGCGCCCGTCGATACCACCGCAACCGGTCAGGATCAGTGCGGATCCCGCCCAAAGCGCGCTGTTCTTAACGATCGATTTCATCCGCCAGCAACCCCACTGATAGTGCGTAAAAATTGGAACAATTATAGTCCAATATCGCACGATAGTTACCGGTCAGCAAATAGGCGGTCCGGCCGGGGCCGTCGGGTTCGAGCAGCACCGCCTGAATCTGGCCGTCGGGCCAGCGGCCACCGACGGGCTGGATGCCGTCGGCGCGCCATTCGGCCATCGACCGCCAGCGGCTGTGGCGCGCGAAGACGCGCGGGCAGCGCGTCGGGCTGAGGCGGCTTGCCACGCGGCTGCGGTCGAAACCGCCCGGGACGGTGACGGCCACGCCCCATGGCTGCCCCGCGCGCCAGCCGGCGCGGCGGAGATAGGCGCCGATCGATTCGATCGCGTCGGCCTCGCTCGACCAGATTTCGGCGCGGCCGTCGCCATCGCCGTCCTCGGCCACGGCCAGATACACCGACGGAAGGAATTGCGGATAGCCGAAGGCCCCGGCCCAGCTGCCCTTCAGCACACTGCGCGGCACGCCTTTTTCGACCATCTCCAGCGTCGCCAGAAACTCCGGCTCGAACAGGCTGCGGCGGCGTCCTTCATAAGCAAGGGTCGCGAGCGCTTCGGGCAGGTCGAAACTGCCCGTAACCTGGCCATAGGCCGTTTCATGCCCGTAAATCGCGATCATGATGCTGGTGGGCACACCGGTCCGCGCTTCGATCCGCGACAGCAGCGGCAAAAGCCGGTCATGAACGCGCCGTCCGCCATTAATCCGCGCCGCGTCGACATGCCGCGCCTTGTACGGCGCAAAATTCGGAATCGGGGTGTCGGCGGTGGGCGGCGTGCCCAGATTGTCGCGGTCCAATGCGATCACCCGCGGGTTGTAACGCAGTCCCGTCGTCACCCGGTCAAAGGTCTGGCGCGACACGCCCCGCGCCTGCGCTTTGGGCCACAGCGACTGGACATAGGCATCGAAGCCGCTGTCGCCGCTCTGCGCGTGAAGCGGCGCCGAGGCGGTGAGCAGCCAGGCCGACAGAACTGCGGATGCAACACCGAAAAGGCGCCCGAATTTGAGTTTGATAGCGTGCGTCATGACCCCACCCATAGGGCGTGTCTCGCACAGATGCGAGCGACTTGGCTAGGATGCGACAAGACGAGCCGAGTCATTCGCGCGGCGGGCCGAGCCGCCAATGTTTTTCTTGCTGCCCGGCGGCAGCGCGCTATGGCGGCGAGGTCGCGGACAGGTGGCCGAGTGGTTTAAGGCAGCGGTCTTGAAAACCGCCGTGGGTGGAAGCTCACCGTGGGTTCGAATCCCACCCTGTCCGCCAGCCATCTGGCTCACGACGCGGATATCGGGCAATTGGCGGGGCGCGGGCGCAACAGGGTGCGGCCGGCGGCGACGCCAGTTGCCTGCCCGTCTTCAATCGCAGGCTGGCCGTTCACGAACAGGTGCCGGACCCCGACGCTGAGTTCGCGGGGGCGGAGATAATCGGCGCGCGGTGCATAGCCGACGGGGTCGAATATCACGACATCGGCGTGATAGCCGGGCCGCAGATAACCGCGGCGGTCGAGTTTGTAGATGTCGGCCGTCCGTCCCGTTGACTGGCGGATGAAGGCCGCAAGGCTGATCACCTGCCGCTCGCGGACATAGCGGACATATTTTTCGGGGAAGCTGGCGAACATCCGCGGATGCCCGGCCGATCCGTCGGATGAAGTCACCATCCAGGGCTGCTGCATGAACAGGTCGACGTCCGCCTGCGCCATGTTGAACGACGCAATGGCCGTGCCGCCGCCGCGTTCGCCGCGCTGTTTCCCGTTCACGCTCTGGCGGATGATCCGCAGCGCGGCATCGCGGCTGTCGAGTTTCCATTCGTCGGCGACCTCTTCGAGCGTCTTGCCGACCCAGGGAAACCCTTGCCCGATCAGCAGCAGCGCTTTTGCGCCGCCGCGTCGCCGCAGATTTTCCTGCATCTCGTCGCGGATGCGCGCCAGCGTTGCCGGGTCGTCGAGCCGCGCGAGCAGCGCGGCACCACCGCCGTCGACCGCCCAGCGCGGCAACAATGCGGCATCGAGGTTGGTCCCCGACGCAAGCCACGGATATTGGTCGGCGGTCACCTCGACGCCCTCGGCCCGCGCGCGCTCGATTTCGGCTATCACCGCCGCTGCCTGGCCGTGAACGTCGATGCCGAGCGCTTTCAGATGTGCGAAATGGACCGGCATGCCGGCCTGCCGACCGATCTCGATCGCTTCCCTGACCGAACCGAGCAAGCCGATGCTGTAACTCGATTCGTCGCGTTGATGCGTGTCGTAGACGCCACCGCGCACCGCGGCTTCGCGCGCGACCGCGATAACCTCGGCGGTCGTCGCAAAGCTTTGCGGCGCATAGAAAAGTCCCGCCGAAAAACCGGTCGCGCCCTCGCACATCCCCTTGGCGACCAAGGCCTTCATCGCGCCGAGTTCCGTGGCGGTCGGTGCTCGCGCATCCTGCCCCAGCACGCGCTGCCGCACGGGACCGAAACCGACGAAAGGAACGACATTGGTGCCGATCCCCGATCGGGTCAGTCGCTCGGCATCGGCGGCAACATCGGGCGTTCCGCCGCCGTCAACACCGATCACGACCGTGCTGACCCCTTGGTAGAGCCACGGGGCATTCAGCCTTTCCCGCCGGTCTGACGACCGCAGGAAAGCATCGGCGTGCGTATGCGGGTCGATAAACCCCGGCGCGACGATCATGCCCTTTGCGTCGATCACGCGTTTCGCCTGTAAGCGGACCGACGGGCCGATCGCGACAATCCGGTCGTCGCGGATCGCCACATCGCCGACGAAAGCGGTGCCCTCCCCGCCGTCGTAAATCGTGCCGCCGCGAATGATGACATCGACGGTGTCGCCCGGGCTGGCTCCGGCGCCGACCGCGCTCAGGATGGCCGCCAGCGACGACAGAAGGACGAACGATCGCCTCGCGGACATGGCGGTGAAGGATTTGGGCATCGACATCCCTTTTCGACAAATCGCCGCGCAACAGGAGCACGACCGAATCCGGGTGACCATAATCCCCGAGCATCGTGCGGCCAGAATGTCCCGAACGACGGGCGGAGGTCCAGACAGGGGTGTTGCCGCGTCCATAACCCGATGGCATAATGTCGGATGGCGGCCGCGTTTTGATGGATATCGTGCGGCCATCGATGGGGTGGGTTGGCGTCCACCTAGTAACGATCAGGAATAATAGTCGAATGAACCTTCGCCAGATCGAGATCTTTCACGCGGTGTTTCTGCACGGGACGGTCAGCGCCGCCGCGCGCGCGCTCAACGTGTCGCAGCCTTCGGTCACGAAGGTGTTGCGTCATGCCGAACGGTCGATCGGTCTGACGCTGTTCGAACGGTCGAAGGGGCGACTGATCCCGACGCAGGACGCGCATACGCTGTTCGCCGAGGTGTCCGACATTCAGGACCGGGTGCGCTCGCTGCGCCAGGCATGCCAGAATCTGCGGCATGGTCGCGGTGGGTTGCTGCGTATTTCGGCGCTGCCTTCGCTTGGCCTTGGGGCGATTCCCGCCGCGGTGGCCCGTTTTCTTGGCGACCATGAAGATGTGATGTTCGATTTGCAGACGCTGCACCACGACGAAATGGTCCGCAAACTCTACGAACATGAAACCGACATTGCGGTGGGGTTCGAGGTGCCGCTGTCGGCGCCCGTCGCGCACCAGGTCATCGGCGAAGGCGAACTGGTCGTCATCTATCGCGAGCTGGACATGCCCGCCGCGCCGCCGCGCCTGCATCTGGATGAATTGCGCGGTCACAAGTTCATCAGCCCGGTCCAGAATGGACCGATCGGGCGGGTGTTGTCGAGCGAACTCAGCCGGCTGGAAGTCACGCTCGACGAAGTGGTCTCGGCGCGCACCTATTATGTCGCGGCGGCGCTGGTCGGGGCCGGCGTCGGCATGGCGATCGTCGATAATTTTACCGCGCATGCCGTGCTGGCGCCGGGCCTGGCGAGCCGCCCGTTGCAGCCCGCGATCACCTTCGACATCAATGCGGTCTATTTGCAGAACCGCCCGCCGTCGAAAACGGCGTCGGCTTTTCTCGATGTGCTGGCGACGGTGATCGAAGGATTATAGCATCAGGCTATAGGATATGAGGCGCTGGATATTGGGCAAGCGGCCGGGTGGGGATAGAAATGGCGCCTTTCCAGTTACGCAGGTTTTGCACACCATGATCGCTACCCCCTATCTTCTTTACCTGGGCCATTCGACGGACCCCGCCGACATCAAGACCTCGCGCGGGCTCGCGGTGTTTCGGCCGGAAATCTGCGTCGGTGAATATCGACACGACGATTGCACGCTGACCCTTGACCTGCCGCGCATGGATTTCGCCGCGGCGCGCGCCGCTGGTGCGAAAACGCTCGTGCTCGGGATCGCCAATGCCGGCGGCAAGCTGGGGGATGCACTGATCGTCGATGCGCTCGCCGCGCTGGAGGCGGGGCTGGACATCGCCTCGGGTCTCCACCAACGTCTGAATGCCGAGCCGCGGCTGGCCGAGGCGGCGGCACGACTGGGCCGCAAGCTGCACGACGTGCGCGAACCGCGGCCCGACATTCCGATCGGCAACGGCAAGCCGCGCGCCGGAAAGCGCCTGCTGACCGTCGGCACCGACTGTTCGGTGGGCAAGATGTACACTACGCTGTGCCTTGCCCGCGCGCTTGAAAAACGGGGCGTCACGGCCGATTTTCGCGCGACCGGCCAGACCGGCATCCTGATTGCGGGCGACGGCGTGCCGCTCGACGCGGTGATCGCCGACTTTATCTCGGGCGCGATCGAACAAATTTCGCCTGCGCGCAGCGACGATGGCTGGGATCTGGTCGAAGGACAGGGTTCGCTCTATCACCCCTCCTTTGCCGGCGTTTCGATGGGGCTGATCCACGGCGCCCAGCCCGAGGCGCTGGTGCTGTGTCACGATCCGGTGCGGCCGCATATGCGCGGGCTGCCGCACTATGGCCTGCCGGGTATCGGCGAATGTATCGAAGCCAATCTTCGCGCGGCGCAGCTCACCAGCGCCAATGTGCGGATGGTCGGGATCGCGCTCAATACATCGGCGATGCCCGAAGCCGAGGCAGCGGCGCTTTGTGCGCGTACCGAAGCCGAGTTCGGGCTGCCAACCAGCGACCCCTATCGTTTCGGCGTCGAGACGATCCTCGACCGGTTGCTGGGCGTCGAAGCCGCGGCGCCCGCCGCCGTGCAAACCGCCTGACGTTTGGCCATGCCCCGCGTCCTTTCGGCATTCGCCGAGACCTTTCCGCTTCATTCGCCCTTCCGAATCTCGCGCGGCACCAAGACGGCCGCCGAGGTGGTGACCGTCATGATTTCAGACAATGGCGTCATCGGCCGCGGTGAAGGCGTCCCCTACCCGCGCTACGGCGAAAGCGTCACGAGTGCGATCGCCGCCATCGAGGATGCAAGGGCGGCGCTCGAACGGGGCGCCAATCGGCAGGAGATCATGCAATCAATGCCGGCGGGATCGGCACGCAATGCGGTTGACTGCGCGCTGTGGGATCTGGAGTTGCGCCAAGGCGGCGGCGACGTGGCCGCGACGCTCGACCTGCCGGTGCCCCCCGCTCCCATCGTCACCGCGATGACGGTTGGACTCGATACCGCGGAAAATATGGGGCGCGCCGCCGCCGCCCTCGCCGCCGCGCCGCTGCTGAAAGTCAAGGTCGACCGCCGCGACCCGGGGTCGCTGATGCGTGCAGTGCGCGCGGCGGCACCCAAGGCGCGGATGATTGTCGACCCGAACGAAAGCTGGACGATCGACGAGGTTCGCGATTTGCAGGAACTGATGATCGACCTCAAGATCGACCTGCTCGAACAGCCGCTGCCCGCCGATGCGGATCGCGACCTCGTCGGTTTCCGGTCCGCAATCCCGATTGCCGCCGATGAAGCGGTGCATGTCGCAGCCGATCTCGACGCGCTGCCCGACGGCTATGGGGTGGTGAACATCAAACTCGACAAAACGGGCGGGCTGACCGCGGCGCTCGAACTGGCAGAGGCAGCGCGGCAACGCGGTCTGGGAGTGATGACCGGCTGCA
Organism: Sphingopyxis sp.; assembly: GCA_026125835.1. GTDB lineage: Bacteria > Pseudomonadota > Alphaproteobacteria > Sphingomonadales > Sphingomonadaceae > Sphingopyxis. Next base: position 1,495 of record JAHCKJ010000068.1, on the reverse strand, counting down.
TGATCTGCTCCTCGCTGTCGATCGCCCCGGCGTGGGCGGTTGCCGCAAAGAGCGACTTCGTCGACCTTGACGGACCGCTCTGGCTTGCCGAGGATCGGTCGGGCGGCGTTAGCGGCGCGAGCGGCATGTTGTCGCCGCCGCAGTCCGGGTTCTGGGGCGATATCTGACGACAATGGCAAACGGGGGGCGATGACGGGTTTGATGCGCGGCTGGTTTGCCATTCCCCTTTGGAAGCGGGTGATCGGCGCGATGGTCATCGGCGTCGCGCTGGGCCTGTTCTGGCCTGCGGCGACCGGCGCCATCGCCTTTGTCGGCGACCTGTTCGTTCGCCTGATCCGGATGCTGGTCGTCCCGATCGTGTTCATCAGCATCGCGTCGGGCGTGACCGCGCTTGCCGATCCGCGCAAGCTGGGTTCGGTCGGCGCGCGCACGGTATCGCTGTTCGCCGCCACGACGGCCTGTGCGGTGTCGATCGGCATCGCTGTCGGACTGTTTCTGGCGCCGGGCAAAGGCGCCGCGCTCGGTACCGCCGCGCCGCATGTGCTGGGCGAACCCAAGTCGCTGTACGACCAGCTGATGGGCATCGTCCCGGTCAATATCGTGCAATCGCTGGCCGAAGGGGACATGCTGGCGATCATCTTTTTCGCGATGATGCTCGGGTTCGGCGTCATTCTTGCCGGCGACAAGGGGCGCCCGGTAGCCAATTTGCTGCAATCGGCGGGCGAGGTCATGTTCCACCTCGTCCGCATCATCATGGAAATCACGCCGTTCGGTGTGCTGGCGCTGATCGGCAAGGCAGTCGCCGACAATGGTGTTGCGGTGTTTGCCAATGTCGGATGGCTTGCGGTGGGCGTCGCGGCGGGCGTCATTCTCCAGATATTGCTGGTTCACCTCCCCCTCATCGCTTTTGTGGCGCGGCAGCGCGTGCTGCATTTCTACCGCACCATCGTCGACGCGCTGGCGGTCGCGTTTTCGACCGCGTCGTCCGCCGCTACGCTCCCCGTGGCGCTGCGGATTGCCCGCGACGATCTGAATATCGCGCCGGGGGTGGCGTCGACGGTGCTGCCGATCGGCGCCAGCATCGGCAAGGACGGCACCGCGATGTATGTCGGGCTGCTCAGCATTTTCGGCCTGCAAGCGCTCGGCATCGAGCCCGACGCTTCGATGCTCGCGATCGTCCTGCTGACCGGCGCGCTTGCCGCCTTTGGCACCGCGCCGATCCCCTCCGCCTCGCTGTTCATGCTCGCCGCGGTACTGGCGTCGGCTGGCGTCTCGCCCGAGCAGACCGCCTTGATCGTCGGTTTCATCCTGCCGTTCGACAGGCTGCTCGACATGACGCGCACCGTGGCGAGCGCCAGCGCCAACCTGACCGTCACGACGGTGGTGGCACGCTGGGAAAATGCGATCGGCGACGCGGTGAAGACTGAACCCCCATCGCAGGAGGCACCACAATGAACCTGCAAGCGGTCTGTGATCGCGGGTTCGAGCCCGCGCT
>JAHCKJ010000067.1 GCA_026125835.1 Sphingopyxis sp. | reverse complement strand
CCCGCCATGACCGCGGGCTTCATCGCGATGGGCCTCGACGTCGTGCTGGTGGGGCCGCTGCCGACGCCGGCGGTCGCGATGCTGACCCGCAGCCTCAGGGCCGATATCGGCGTCGTCATCTCGGCCTCCCACAACCCCTACCAGGACAACGGCATCAAGCTGTTCGGCCCCGACGGCTATAAATTGTCCGACGAGGATGAAGCGCAGATCGAATTGCTGCTCGCGCAGAACCCCAAGCTCGCGGAACCCGCGCATATCGGGCGCGCCAAGCGGATCGAGGACGCGCGCGGGCGCTATATTCATGCGGTGAAGCAAAGCCTGCCCGAATCGGTGCGGCTCGACGGGCTGCGCATCGTGCTCGATTGCGCCAATGGCGCCGCGTATAACAGCGCGCCGACGGTGTTCTGGGAATTGGGCGCGGATGTCGTCGCGATCGGGATCACGCCGAACGGCACGAACATCAACGACAAATGCGGCTCGACCGCGCCTGCGCTGCTTCAGGAAACGGTGGTTGCCAGCGGCGCCGACATCGGCATCGCGCTCGACGGCGATGCGGACCGCCTGATCGTTGTCGACGAAAAGGGCCGACTTGTCGACGGCGACCAGATCATGGCGCTGATCGGCGCGAGCTGGGCGCGGCAGGGGCGGCTGAAAGGCGGCGGCGTCGTCGCGACGGTGATGTCGAACCTGGGGCTGGAACGCTTTCTGGAAGGCGAGGGGTTGCGGCTGGAGCGGACCAAGGTCGGCGACCGTTATGTGCTCGAACGGATGAAGGAAGGCGGTTTCAACGTCGGCGGGGAGCAGTCGGGGCATATGATCCTGTCGGACCATGCGACGACCGGCGACGGCACACTCGCGGGCTTGCAGGTGCTGGCCGAACTGGTCGCATCGGGCAAACCGGCGAGCGAATTGCTGCACCAGTTCGACCCGGTCCCGCAGTTGCTGAAGAATGTACGCTTTTCGGGTGGCAAGCCGCTGGACGATGTCAAGGTGAAGGCGGCGATCGCCGAGGGCGAGGCAGCGCTCGCCGGGCGTGGCCGACTGGTGATCCGTCCGTCGGGCACCGAGCCGTTGATCCGCGTCATGGCCGAAGGCGACGATGCCGGGCAGGTCGAGCGCGTCGTCGACATGATCTGCGATGCGGTGCGCGCGGTTGCGACCTAGTCATTCCATTTTCAGAACCGAAAGAGAATTATCATGCTTGAAATGCGACCCGATTGCGAACGCTGTGGCCGCGACCTGCCGGCCGATCTGCACGGCGCCTTTATCTGTTCGTTCGAGTGTACATTTTGCGCCAATTGCGCTGACAGGCTCGACGAACGCTGCCCCAATTGCGGCGGCGACCTGCTCGACCGGCCGCTGCGCGAGGGGGCGGCGCTGGCGAAATTTCCGGCATCGACCGAGCGGCGGCACCCGGGCGCCCGGTGATCGCGCGTGTCCTGATCATCGCCGGATCGGATAGCGGGGGCGGCGCAGGCGTTCAGGCCGATATCAAAACGGTGACGATGCTGGGCGGCCATGCGATGACCGCGATCACCGCGATCACGGCCCAGAACACGCTGGGGGTGCAGGGGGTTCACCCAATCCCGACCGATATGGTGCTGCAACAAATCGACAGCGTGATGACCGATATCGGCGTCGATGCGGTCAAGATCGGGATGATCGGCAGCGCCGAAACCGCCGCCGCTGTCGCGGCGCGACTGACGCAACCCGATCTGGCGCAGGCGGCGGTGGTGTTCGACCCCGTGATGGTGGCCACCAGCGGATCCGTGCTGGCCGAGGCGGCGACGATCGACGCGTTCCGGGCCTTGCTGAACCGCGCCATGGTGGCGACGCCGAACCTGCCCGAACTGGATGCGCTGGGCGGCGAGGGCGCGGTGCTGGCGCATGGCTGTTCCTTGCTGATCAAGGGCGGCCACGCCGAGGGGGAAACGATCATCGATCGTTTGCTCGAAACCGGCGAGGGCGAGGTCGCGCGCTGGGAAGCGCCGCGGATCGAGACCAGGCATAGCCATGGCACCGGCTGCACCCTGGCGAGCGCGATCGCAACCGGATTGGCGCAGGGTATGCCGCTGGAGCCCGCGATTGCGCGGGCGCGCGATTTGGTCCGGCTGGCGCTGCTGGACGCGCCGGGGCTGGGCGCGGGGCATGGCCCGATGGGGCAGCAGTGTGTTCGCAACGACGGATTGTTCACCGGCCCGGCGCTCAACCAGATCACTTTGCCCGCGAGCGATTATGCGGCTTCGGTGGCGTTCTACAGACAGATGGGGCTGACGTTGATTGTCGATAGCCCGGACAATGGTTATGCGCGCTTCGAGGCGGCGAATGGCGTCACGCTGTCGATCCATGTCGGTGATGGCGCAGCGGGCGGGTCGACGACCTATCTGGAAAGCGGGGCGCTCGACGCGTGGGTTGCCTATCTGGCGCGGCGCGGGGTGCGGTTCGAGCAGATGCCGCAGGACGATAGCTGGGGCTGGCGCGAGGCACGGCTCAGCGATCCGGCGGGGAACCGGCTGTGCCTGTATCAGGCAGGCGAATATCGCAGGTATCCGCCGTGGCGCATATGATCGTCGGGGTCGACGAAGCCGGGCGCGGGCCGCTGGCGGGACCGGTGGTCGCGGCCGCGGTGCTCCTTTGCGAGGGCGGCATCCCGGGTCTCGACGACAGCAAGAAACTCTCCGCCAAACGCCGCGCCGAACTCGAAGCGATGATCAAGGCGCATTGCCGCTGGGCCGTCGGCGAGGCGAGCGTCGAGGAGATCGACCGTATCAACATCCTTCAGGCGACGTTCCTTGCGATGACGCGCGCGGTCGAGGCGCTAGGGGTTGAGCCCGCCGAGGTGCTGGTCGATGGCAACCGCTTGCCGCGCTGGCGCTATACGGCGCGGGCGATCGTCGGCGGCGATGCGCTCCACCCGTGCATTTCGGCAGCGAGCATCATCGCCAAGGAACATCGCGACCGTTTCATGATCACCATGGCCCAAGATTTCCCCGGCTTTGGCTGGGAACGGAATATGGGCTATGGTACCGCCCAGCATCTCGCGGCGCTGCGCCAATATGGCCCGACGCCGCTTCACCGGACCAGCTTTGCCCCGGTCGCACAAATGCAGCTGGTCTGACAGGCAGGAGCGCGCGATGAGCAGAGGTTTCACGGCCGACGATGTGTCGGTCCAGACCGGCCGCACCTTTCTGGTCACCGGTGCCAATGCCGGGATCGGGTTTGAAACATCGAAGGTTCTTGCGGCGCGCGGCGCGCATGTGGTGCTTGCGTGCCGCGACGCGTTCCGCGCCGAGGCAGCAATGGACCGCATTCGCGCCGATACGCCGAATGCCGAACTGTCGTTCCAGCCGCTCGATCTTGCCGATCTCGATCAGGTGCGCGAGACCGCGAAGGCCGTGGTCGCAGGGCCGCGGATCGATGTGCTGGTCAACAACGCGGGGGTGATGATCCCCCCAAAAACGCTGACCAAACAGGGCTTCGAGCTGCAATATGGGGTCAACCACCTCGGCACCTTTGCTTTTACCGGCCTGGTACATAGGCATGTCGAGGACCGCATCGTCATCACCGCCAGTCTGGCGCACAAGGGCGGCACGATCGATTTCAGCGATCTGGCGGCAGCGCGCAGCTATCATAAATTGTCGCGCTATCAGATGAGCAAGCTGGCGAACCTGCTCCATATGTTCGAGCTCGACCGGCGACTGGGCGCCGCGGGACGCGCGACGCAGGCGATCGGGTGCCATCCGGGTGTCGCGATCACCGAGTTGACACGGCATCTGCCGTTCCCGCTGCGCGGCATGACGCCGCTGGCGACGCCCTTTTTTAACAGCGCGGCGCAGGGGGCTTGGCCAACCTTGCAGGCGGCCACCGGGGCGCATGTGCAGGGCGGCGATTATCTGGGGCCGCAGGGGCTGGGCGAGGTGTCGGGGCGATCGGGACCGGCGCGCGCGACGCGGACGGCGCGTGATCCGAAGCTGGCGCGCGAGTTGTGGGAGCGGTCGGTGGAGCTGACCGGGGTCGATCCGGGGATATAACCCTTCTCCCCTTGCGGGAGAAGGATAGGGAGCCTTGCCAGCTTGCTGGCTAGGCGCACTTGGATGAGGGGTTTCGAGCCGAAGGCTCGCGGTCGCTTCGCGACCAATCACCCTCTCCCAGCTTCGACTAGACAGCAAGCTGCCAAGTCTGCGCAACCCTCCCCCGTCGAGGGGGAGGGTAGTACGATTATTTTCCACCACTGAGTCCTCGCCGCCACACCACCACCCGTTGAGTCCGCGAGTCGCGGCGGACTCCATATGCTGTGTCAGACTCGTTTCGTTCTCGTCCCGTTAACCAGTTAGTCACGCGGAATCCCTAGACTTCTGCACTTGACGACGGGTGTCGCCGGACTCATCAAGGCCTTCTTTGGATGCGCAGCAGGGGCGGGACATGGGTGTGATGGAACGGGTCAAGGCGCCCGCGGCGAAGCAGCGTGCGGCCAAAATCGCGCCCGTCGACTTGCCGCTCGACCGCATCCTGCAGGGCGATTGCATCGAGATGATGCGCTCGCTGCCCGCCGCGTCGGTTGACATGATCTTTGCCGACCCGCCCTACAACCTTCAGCTTGGCGGTGACCTGCATCGTCCCGACGGCAGCCAGGTCGATGCGGTCAACGATGAGTGGGACAAGTTTGACAGCCTTGCGACCTATGACCGTTTCACCCATGCATGGCTGAAGGAAGCGAAGCGCATCCTGAAACCCGGCGGCAGCATCTGGGTGATCGGCAGCTATCACAACATCTTCCGCGTCGGCGCGGCGCTGCAGGACCAGGGCTATTGGATCCTCAACGACATCGTGTGGCGCAAGGCGAACCCGATGCCCAATTTCAAGGGCACCCGCTTCACCAACGCGCATGAGACTTTGATCTGGGCGTCGATGGGCGAAAAGGCGCGCTACACCTTCAATTATCGCGCGATGAAGACGCTGAACGACGAATTGCAGATGCGGAGCGACTGGCTGATCCCGATCTGCGGCGGTCCGGAGCGGCTGAAAAAGGGTGGCACGAAAGTGCATCCGACGCAGAAGCCTGAGGCGCTACTCTATCGCATCCTGCTCGCTTGTTCGAACCCCGGCGACGTGATCCTCGACCCGTTTTTCGGCACCGGCACCACCGGCGCGGTGGCGAAGCGGCTGGGGCGGCATTTCATCGGGATCGAGCGCGAGGATGATTATATCGCCGCGGCGAAGGAGCGGATCGAGATGGCGCTGCCGCTCGACGAAAGCGCAGTCAGGACGATGATGGCGCCCAAAGCTGCGACGCGGGTCGCTTTCGGGACGTTGGTCGAGGGCGGGCTGATCGCGCCGGGATCGGTGCTGACCGATGCGAAGCGGCGCTGGAAGGCGAAGGTGCGTGTCGATGGGTCGCTCGATTGCGAAGGCCAGCCTGTGGGTTCGATCCACAAGGTCGGCGCGGCGGTGCAGGGCGCGCCGAGCTGCAACGGCTGGACCTTCTGGCATGTCGACAATGGCAAGGAATTGCGCGTGATCGATGCGGTGCGGCAGGATTGGTTGCTGGCGAACGAGGCGTAATGTCGCGTCGCCCCCGCGAAGACGGGGGCCGCTGGCAGGGTCGCGCAAGGCCGACGACGGCCCCCGCCTTCGCGGGGGCGACGAAGTAGGGAATAGGCATGTTCCAACCGCTAACCAAACCCGACCTCGGCACCGCATCCGCCACCGCAAAAATCTATTGCCGCCCGACGTGCTTCGTCGATCGCCCGCACGAGCTGGACGACATTTGCCTGCGGATCGCCGACACGATGGTCTGGTTCGCCGCCTGGCACATCAGCTTGCGCGAAGGCGCCAGCGTCAAGGCGGCGGTGGTGACGGTGGCCGAGTGGGCTGACTGGATCGCTGCGATGCCCGATGCTTTGGCGCAAGCGGCGACGTCGCAGTGCGCCGGGGTGGTGCGACCGCGCGGGGCTTTGCAACTCGGTGAGCGCATAGTGCGGTTGAACGAGCCGCAGCTGATGGGCATCCTCAACGTCACCCCCGACAGTTTTTCGGACGGCGGCAAGCATGTCGATGCGGTCGCGGCCGCCGACGCGGGCTTTGCCATGGCGAGCGCGGGGGCGGCGATCATCGACGTCGGCGGCGAATCGACCCGGCCCGGCGCGCCGCCGGTCTGGGACGGCGACGAGATCAAACGCGTCGAGGGCGTTGTTTCGACGCTGGCGAACGGCGGCGCCGCGGTGTCGATCGACACCCGCAAGGCCGCGGTGATGGAGGCGGCGCTCGCCGCCGGGGCGCGGATCGTCAACGACGTGTCGGCGCTGCGTTATGACGACCGCGCGATGGAGGTCGTCGCGGGCGCGGGCTGCCCGGTGGTGCTGATGCACGCGCCGTCGGCCAAGAGCGATCCGCACGCCGGCGGCGATTACGCGCATGTCCTGTTCGACGTGTACGACATGCTCGCCGAGCGGATGGCCGCATGTGTCGCGGCGGGGATCGACCCCGCGAAGATCATCGTCGATCCGGGGCTGGGCTTCGGCAAGGGGGTCGCCGACAATCTGGCGCTGATCAACGGGCTCGCGCTGTTCCACACGCTCGGCTGCCCGATCCTGTTCGGGGCGAGCCGCAAGCGCATGATCGGGGCATTGGATAACGAGGCACCCGCCGACCAGCGGCTCGGCGGCACGGTCGCGCTGCATTACCAGGCGGCGGCGCAAGGCGCGCAGCTGCTGCGCGTGCATGACATTGCCGAGAACCGGCAGGCGCTGCGCATGTGGCGCGGTTTGAGGGATGCGGCGTTGACGACTTAGCCAGTTGTCAGTTCATATCGCCATCCCGGCGAAGGCCGGGACCTCGCCGGTGGATCATTATGAGAGGTCGAGATCCCGGCCTTCGCCGGGATGACGACCGGCTGGAAGGATAGCGTCAGGCCGCCGTGTCGATCCCGAGATCGCTGAGTTTGCGATAGAGCGTCGAACGACCGATGCCGAGGCGGCGGGCGACTTCGCTCATCCGGCCGCGGTAATGGCCGATGGCCAGGCGGATGACGTCGGCCTCGATTTCTTCGAGCGGACGGAGATTGCCGTCGGGAAGGTAGAGCGTGACCCCGATCGCTTCGCCATTGATCGCAACGTCGCCGTCGCTCACGCCGCCACCGAGCGTGGCTTCGATGGCGCGGAAATCGGCGCTGGTGAGGACATCGGTCTTGCTTTCGACCGCGGCGCGGAAAAGCACGTCCTGCAACTGGCGGACATTGCCGGGCCAGGCATAGGCGGCAAGCAGGCGCAGCGCATCGTCGGTGATCCCGATCGGTCCCATGCCCGGCAGGCCGCCGATGCGGGCGAGCAGATGGCGCGCGAGCGGACCGACGTCGCCGCGGCGTTCGCTGAGCGAGGGCAGGGTGAATTGGGCGCTCGACAGCGCGTAGAACAGGTCTTCGCGAAAATGTCCCGCCTCTATGAGCTTGTCGAGCGGGCTGGCGCTGGTCGCGATGATGCGCACGTCGACGCTTTGGCGGATCGTCCCCCCGATCATCTGCACTTCGCCCGTGTTCAGGAATTCGACCAGCTTTGCCTGCGTTTCGAGCGGAATACATTCGACATGGTCGATGATGATGCTGCCGCCGTCGGCCTGCACGAGGCGCCCGACCTGGCGGTCGAAAGCGCCCGCAAAGGCGCCGCGTTCATGGCCGAACAGTCCCGACCCGATCAGTCCGGGCGAAACCGCCGAACAATCGACCATCACCAGCGCGCCGCGCGCGCGGGGGCTGGCGCTGTGGATTGCGCGGGCGAAGACTTCCTTGCCGGTTCCGGGCCGGCCGTTGATCATGACGGGTACGCGGGCGCGGGCGGCCTTGGCCGCGATGGCCAGTGCGCTGCGGAAATTGGGGCTGGAACCGATAATTTCCTCGAAGGCCAGCGGGGCGCGGAGTTTCTCGGTCAGGGGACGCAGTTCGCCCTGCGGGCCGCCGGTCGCGGCGGCGCGGTCGAGCGCTTCAAGCAGGCGGTCGGGCGCGATCGGCTTTTGCACGAAGTCGCTGGCTCCGGCGCGCATGGCGGCGACCGCGACCTCGACCCCGTTGCGCATGGTGATAACGATCAGCGGCAGCGCGGGGCGCCAGCGGCGCAGCTCGGCGACAAATTCGGCCATGGCGAGACCCGGCGCGCCTTGATCGACGAGCACGGCGTCGAGCGCCATGCCATCCTGGGTGCCGAGCTTGGCGAGCGCGGTGTCGGTGTCGTCGGCAATGATGCTGCGCCAGCCGCCGCGCGACACCAGCGCCGACAAAAAGCGCTGCTGTGCCGGTTCGCTGTCGACGATCATCACCGTTCGCGTGTCGCGCGTGCTTGCCATGCTTTTCGAATCTGTCCCTGGTTCGGCGCCGTGGTGCCGGTTTACCCGCTCAATCGCAGTGATGTAGCCCACACCGGTAAAAGGGCGATTAAGGGCGCCCGATATTTGCGTCGGCGCGCGCCCGCTGCCCAAAGCGCCACTTGAGCATGGGCAACAGCGTGGCTAAGACCGGCGCGAAGGCCGATTCTGGCCGGGCACGGCGTGTCCGGCGACCGGAACGGCGGCTGAAGGGGAAAGAGCCATGGCGGAACAGGAAATGAAGGCGGCCAACGAAACCTATTCGGGTTTCCTGAGCCTGCTGAAAGTCGGATCGATCATCACCGCGATCGTGACCGTCTTCGTCGTTCTCCTCATCGCGTCCTGACCCGGACGATATGCGCGTTGCCGTCCTGAGGGAGCTCGCCCCCGGCGAGACCCGCGTCGCCGCGACCCCCGAAACCGTGAAGAAATTCATTGGATTGGGCGCCGAAGTTGCCGTTGAATCGGGGGCTGGGGAGGCAGCGTCGGTTGCCGATGCCGACTATGCCGCGGCGGGCGCGAGTGTCGGCGATCGCGCCGCGACGCTGAAGGGCGCAAATATCATCCTCGGCATCCAGGGGCCGGACCCCGCCAGCCTCAAAGGCTTTGCCGACGGCGCCTGGCTTGCGGCGGGGCTCAATCCCTTCGGCGAACGCGCGCGGGTCGACGAATATGCGAAGCTGGGGCTCGAAGCGCTGGCGATGGAGTTCATGCCGCGCATCACGCGCGCACAGTCGATGGACATTTTGTCGAGCCAGGCGAATCTGGCGGGCTACAAGGCGGTGCTGATGGCGGCGAACGCCTATGGCCGCGCCTTTCCGATGATGATGACCGCCGCGGGCACCGTCAGCGCCGCCAAGGCGTTCATCATGGGCGTCGGCGTTGCGGGCTTGCAGGCGATCGCCACCGCACGGCGCCTTGGCGCGCAGGTGAGCGCAACCGACGTGCGCGCTGCGACCAAGGAACAGATCCTCAGCCTCGGCGCCAAGCCGATCTTCGTCGAGAGCGTCGCGGGGATCGAGGGCGAGGGTGCGGGCGGCTATGCCACCGAAATGTCGGACGAGTACAAGGCGGCGCAGGCCGAACTGGTATCATCGCACATCGCCAAGCAGGACATCGTCATCACCACCG
>JAHCKJ010000066.1 GCA_026125835.1 Sphingopyxis sp. | reverse complement strand
CCGCCTTCGCTCGCCAAGGCCTATGAGGCGGGCGGGGCTGCGTGCCTCTCCGTGCTGACGGATGCGCCTTCCTTCCAGGGTGCGCCCGAATATCTGACGGCGGCGCGCAAGGCAACGCGGCTTCCCGCGCTGCGGAAGGACTTCATGCTCGATACCTACCAGGTGGCCGAAGCGCGCGCCTGGGGTGCGGACTGCATTCTCATCATCATGGCGCAGATCGAGGATGGGGTGGCCCGCGATCTCGCGGCCGCGGCTCAGGCCTGGGGCATGGATGCCATCGTCGAGGTCCATGACGACGCCGAGCTCGACCGCGCGCTCAAGCTGCCGTGCCGCCTGATCGGGATCAACAACCGCAATCTCAAGACCTTCGAGACGACGCTTGCGACGACGGAGCGCCTCGCGCCGCGCGTGCCCAAGGATCGCATCGTCATCGGCGAGAGCGGCATTGCGAGCCATGGCGAGCTCGAGCGGCTGTCGATGGTCGGCGTCAATGCCTTCCTGGTCGGCGAGAGCCTCATGCGCAAGGCGGACGTCACCGCCGCGACACGCGCGCTGCTGACGGGACAGGCGCCATGAGCCGCCTCTCGCACATCAACGAGGCTGGCGATGCCGTCATGGTCGATGTGTCGGACAAGGCCGTGACCGCGCGCACGGCGATTGCGGAAGGCTTCGTCGCGATGGCGCCGGAGACGCTGGCGCTCGTCACGACGGGCGAGGCGAAGAAGGGCGATGTGCTCGCTGCCGCGCGTCTTGCCGGCATCATGGCGGCCAAGCGCACGCACGAGCTGATCCCGCTCTGCCATCCGCTGGCGCTGACCAAGGTCGGCGTTGACTTTGCGTGGGAAACCAATGGCATCACCGTCACTGCCACCGCCGCGACCAATGGCCCGACGGGGGTCGAGATGGAGGCGCTCACCGCCGCCTCGGTCGCGTTGCTCACCCTTTACGACATGGCGAAGGCGCTCGACCGCGCGATGGTGCTCGGCGACATCCGGTTGCTCGAAAAGAGCGGTGGCCGTTCGGGCGATTGGCGCGCCGAATGAGCGCCCTGCTGCCGGTCGAGGCGGCGCAGGCGCGGCTGCTGGCGCTGCGGGAACCGCTTTCATTCGAGAAAATATCCTTTTCCGAATGCGTTGGCCGTTATACCTCGGATGACATCCTCGCGCAGCGCGACCAGCCCGCCGCGCCCCTGTCGGCGATGGACGGCTATGCGATTCGCTTTGCCGACCTGCCCGGCCCGTGGACGATCACCGGCGAAAGCGCCGCGGGTACCGCCCCCGATCGCACGGTGGGAGCGGGCGAAGCGATGCGGATCTTCACCGGCGCGATGCTCCCGGACGGCGCCGATACGGTGATCGTGCAAGAGGATGTCACCGCCGACGGCGCCGCGCTGGTGCTGAGCGGCGACGGTCCGGGCGCCCGCGGCAATCATATCCGCGCGCGCGCCAGCGATTTTGCCGCGGGCGATTGCCTGCTCCCCGCCGGAACCCGCCTGACCCCCGGCGCCATTGCCGCCGCGGCGATGAGCGGCGCCGACCAGCTCGCGGTCGGGAGTCGCCCGCGCGTCGCGATCCTGACCACCGGCGACGAACTCGTCCAGGCCGGGCGCGCGCTTGCCCCCGGCCAGATCCCCGACAGCAACAGCCCGATGCTGGCGGCAATGCTCGCCAGCGAACCCGCCATCGTCAGCCCGCCGCACCATGTCCGCGACGACCGCGCGATACTTGCCAAAGCTTTGAAAGAGTTGGCGCGACGTCACGACGTCATCGTCACCGTCGGCGGCGCCTCGGTCGGCGATCACGACCATGTCCGCGGCGCACTGCAGGACGCGGGCGGGAACATCGATTTCTGGAAGATCGCGATGCGCCCCGGCAAGCCGCTGATCGCGGGAACGATCGGCGATGCCGTGCTGCTCGGCCTGCCCGGCAACCCCTCGTCGGCGTTCGTCACCGCGACGCTGTTCGTTCTGCCGCTCGTCCGCCACCTCGCCGGAGCACGCGATCCGCTACCGTCCATTCATCAAGCGCCGCTCGCCACAGCTGTGGACGGCGGCGGCGGGCGCCGCGATTATCTGCGCGCGCGCCTTGAAAACGGCCGCCTGACGCCGTTCGTTGGCCAGGACAGTGGCATGACGCACCCGCTCGCCACCGCGAACGCGCTGCTGATCCGCGAGACCGGCGCACCGCCCTGCAATGCGGGCACCATGGCCGACTATATCGTCATCGCTTGACAAGTCCCGCTCTGTTCCACTATCGTTCTCATTATGTCCGGTATCAGCCCTGACGGAGAATGATCGATGTTGACCGCCAAGCAGCATGAACTGCTTCACTTCATTCAGCAAAAGCTCGACGCGGGCGGGATTTCGCCCTCGTTCGAGGAGATGAAAGAAGCGCTCGGACTCAAGTCGAAATCGGGCATACATCGCCTCATAAGCGCTTTGGAAGAAAGGGGTTTTCTCCGCCGCCTGCCCAACCGCGCCCGCGCTCTGGAAGTCATCAAATTGCCCGAAGGCAGCAAGCCCGCCGTGGGCAATGATCGCGACAATATCGTCCCGCTGCGCAAGCCCGCCCCCGCGATGCGCCCGATCGCCGCGAACGACATCGTCGAGGTGCCGCTGCACGGCAAGATCGCCGCGGGCGTCCCGATCGAGGCGTTTGAGGATTACAACAACCTCGCCGTCCCCGCCGCGCTGCTCGGTTCGGGCGAACATTATGCGCTCGAAGTGTCGGGCGACTCGATGGTCGAGGCCGGCATTTTTGACGGCGATTATGCGCTGATCCAGAAAGCCAGCACCGCGCGCGAAGGCGACATCGTCGTCGCGCTTGTGGACGGACAGGACGCCACGCTCAAATATTTCCGCCGCGAAGGCCCGATGATCCGGCTCGACCCCGCAAACAGCGCCTATGAGCCCCAGCGCTACCCCGCCGAGCGCGTCATCGTGCAGGGGCGGCTGTCGGGATTGCTTCGTCGTTACCACTAAGCTGTTGCGGGCGGCGCCACGGATGTTCGTCGCCGCTACGCAGCGCTGTCGCGGCCCGCGGCGGCTCGTCCAGATAAAGCGCGAGGCCGCCCGTCGCGGCCAGGGTGTCGCGGTCGATCGTCATCCACCGTGCCACGCATTCGCGCGGCAACCAGCGGTCGGCGATGACGACATCGGCCGCGGCGCAGGCCTCAGCCATGTCGCCACCCGCGATCCGGTCGCGCCCGTGCGCGACAAGCATGACGCGGCCGCGCTGCGTCCAGCGACAGAAATCGGCGTTGCATTCGACATGGTCGAGATCGGCAAGCGCGGCGAGCGGGGCATCGGTTCCTGCCGCTTCCGCCATCGTCTGGCGGACATAATCGCCGGCCCGGGCGCGCAGCATCGCATAGCCGCCGTCGCCGGTGGCGGCAGCCACATGGCGCCCGTCGCCCGTGACCAGCACATCGGGTGACGGCTGCCACGCGAGTATCGCCATGCCCGCCAACGCCGGCGCCGACCCGGCCCAGCGCATCCAGCCGCTCCAGAGCAAAATCCACAAGCCGCCGACAACCGTTACGCCGAAGGCCCATGGCGGAAACACCGGCAAGGTCGCCACCGCGCCCGGCGTATCGGCGACCCGGTGCGCCAGCGCGATCAACAGGTCGAGCGCGTTCCCCGCTACCCACCAGAAGGGCGCGCCGAGCCCGACGCTGTCCAGCAGCAGCGCCGCCGCCTCGGCGGGCATGATGACAAAAGTGGTGAGCGGGATCGCGACCACATTGGCCAGCGCGCCATAGAGACCCGCCTTGTGAAAATGAAACAGCGCGATCGGCGCCAGCGTGATTTCGATCGCCAGCCCGGTCAGGAACAGGGCAACGACGCCGCGAAGGAAGCGCAGAACCCAGGCCTCCCCGCGCCGCGCCAGAAACGCCCGCATCCGCGGGTTTTCGTGCAGCGCGACGATTGCGGCAACGGCCGCAAAACTCATCTGAAAGCTCGGTCCGGCGAGCGATTCGGGTCGCCACAGCATGACGATCATCGCGCCCGCCGCGACCAGACGCAGCGTGACCGCCTCGCGACCCAGCTGGAGCGCGACCAGTACCAGCAACGCGGCGATACACGACCGCACCGTCGGCACCGCGGCGCCGGTCAGCCAGGTATAGCCGACCCCGGCCAGCGCGCCCCCTGCCGCGGCCAGTATCATCACCCGGCCAGTCAGCGCCAGTCGCGGACTGAGCGCCAGCAGGCGCATCAGCAGCAGCACGGTAAAACCAACCACCGCGGTGACATGCAGCCCGCTGATCGCAAGCAGATGCGCCAGCCCGCTGCGCCGCATCGCCTCGGCGTCGGCATCGGCGATACCGCCCCGGTCGCCGCTCGCCAGGGCGGCCGCAATGCCACCCGCCGACCCAGGCAATTGTGCCTGGACATGCGCGCTGAGCCGCGCGCGTAGCGGTTTTTCCCCTGCCCCGGCGCGGGGGCCGCGCGCGACTTCGCCCAACACGGTGCCCACCGCACCAATGCGGTCGAACCACGCCCGCCGCGCGAAATCATAGCCGCCTGGCAAGCTGGCGGTTGGCGGCGGCATCAAACGCGCGCGCACCCCGATCCGCTCACCCTCCACAATGCCGCTGTCCTGCGCGCGGCGCAGCGTCAGCCGCAAACGCGGCGGCAGGTCGGATCGCGCAAACGGTCGTACGATGAGCCGGACCTGATCGCGCGCAGGAAGCGGCTCGACCCGCTCGACCTCCGCCGAAAAGGCGGTCACCACAGGCTGCGCCAACACCGGCGCGGCAACCCATACAGCGCGGCCCCACACCAGCAAGACGCCGAGCGCCATCGTCAAACAGCCGATCGCGACCATCCGGCCGATACGGCGATGCCAGCCGGTCGCCAGCCCGAGCAGACCGCCCGCGGCAAGCAGGAGCAGCAACCCCGTCCAATGCATCGCGGTTGGAAGCGCCAGCCACAACGCAATCCCCGTACCCAAAGCGACGGGAAGCCACAGGGCGACGCGTTCACGCTCGCGCTCGAGCGGTATTTCCAACGCCGTAACCAGCCGCGCCGCAGCGTCGTTCCAGCGCGGAAAAATGGGCGTTTGAAGCTGCCTTGTCGCCATGCTAGGGGCTGCCCCCAATCCCGCCCTGCCGTTTCTTTCGGCGGTGGCAAATTGAGTGAAAGAGGCCTTGGTGGCAACCGAAAACCCAACCGAACTGGCAACAGCCCACCCCGAAGCCACCGGCCCTGCGGTCGTTACCCGTTTCGCCCCCTCGCCGACCGGCTTCCTGCATATCGGCGGCGCGCGCACCGCGCTGTTCAACTGGTTGTTCGCGCGCCATCATGGCGGCAAATTCCTGCTGCGGATCGAGGATACCGACCGCGCGCGATCGACCGATGCGGCGATCGACGCGATCATCGACGGCATGCAGTGGCTGGACCTCGACTGGGATGGCGAAACGGTGTTCCAGTTCGCGCGCGCCGACCGCCACGCCGCGGTTGCCGCCGAACTGGTCGCCAAGGGCGAAGCCTATCGCTGTTACCTGACCCAGGGCGAACTCGCCGCCATGCGCGCCGAAGCCCAGGAGAAGCGCCTGCCTTTCCGCGTCCGCAGCCCGTGGCGCGATCGGATTGACGGCGATCCGTCAGCGCCGCACGTCGTCCGCCTGCGCGCACCGCAGGAGGGTGCCGCGACGATCGCCGACAAGGTGCAGGGCGACGTCACCGTCCAGAACGCCGAACTCGACGATTTTGTCCTGCTACGCAGCGACGGTACGCCGACCTATATGCTGAGCGTCGTCGTCGACGATAACGACATGGGGATCACGCATGTGATCCGCGGCGACGACCATCTCAACAATGCCTTTCGCCAGCTCGCGCTGATCCGCGCGATGGGCTGGCGCGAGCCGACCTATGCGCATGTGCCGCTGATCCATGGCGCCGACGGCGCGAAACTGTCGAAACGTCACGGCGCGCTTGGCGTCGATGCCTATCGCGACGAAATGGGTTACCTGCCCGAAGCGGTGAACAATTATCTGCTCCGCCTCGGCTGGGGCCATGGCGACGATGAAATCATCAGCCGCGAACAGGCGACCGCGTGGTTCGACCTTGCCCATGTCGGCCGCTCGCCGTCGCGCTTCGACTTCAAAAAGCTCGAAAATCTGAACGGCCATTATCTGCGCGAAGCCGACGATGTGCGGCTGGCCGGGCTGGTCGCGCCGCGCGTCGGGCGGCTTGTCGGCCGTGCGCTGAGCGATGCAGAACGCGATGTCCTGACCCGCGCAATGGAGTCGCTCAAACCGCGCGCCAAGACGCTGGACGACATCGCCGACGGTGCGACCTTTCTGTTCCTGGGCGACCCGTTGCCGGTGGACGAAAAGGCCGCCGAGGTGCTAAAGGCTGCGCCGGAAGGCTTGCTGGCTGCCGTGGCAGAGCGGCTGCGTCGGCTGGACAATTGGACGACAGAAGAGCTGGATGCCGCCGTGCGGGCCGAGGCCGAAGCCGCCGAACTGGGGCTCGGTAAATTGGCTGGGCCACTACGCGCGGCGCTAACCGGCCGAACCGTTTCCCCAGGGATTTTCGACGTGCTGTTGTTGCTCGGGCGTGATGTCAGCCTGGCCCGACTTGACGCAGCGCAACATTATCCGGCAGGGGCGTAGCCACGCTCTCTCCTCGCCGTCATAACAGGGAAAAACATATGACCGACCAGCCCGCAAAAATCACCCTGGGTGACAAGACCGTCGAAAGCCCCGTCTTGTCGGGCACCATCGGTCCCGACGTCGTCGACATCCGCAAATTCTATGCCCAGACCGGGGCCTTCACCTACGATCCCGGTTTCACCTCGACCGCCAGCTGCGAATCGCAGATCACCTATATCGACGGTGACGAAGGCGTGCTGCTCCACCGCGGCTACGCGATCGGCGACCTGGCCGAAAATTCCAGCTTCATGGAAACCTGTTACCTGCTGCTCAACGGCGAACTGCCGAACGCGCGGGAACTCGCCGATTTCGACAATACGATCACCCGCCATACGATGCTGCATGAACAGCTCGCGACCTTTTACCGCGGCTTCCGCCGCGACGCGCATCCGATGGCGATCATGTGCGGCGTCGTCGGCGCGCTTTCGGCCTTCTACCACGACTCGACCGAGATCCACGATCCGCACCAGCGGATGATTGCCAGCCACCGGCTGATCGCCAAAATGCCGACGATCGCGGCGATGGCGTATAAATATTCGGTCGGCCAGCCCTTCGTCTATCCCGACAACAAGCTCAGCTACACCGGCAATTTCCTGCGCATGACCTTTGGCGTTCCGGCCGAGGAATATGAGGTCAACCCGGTCGTCGAACGCGCGCTCGACCGCATCTTCATTCTCCACGCCGACCATGAACAGAACGCCTCGACCTCGACCGTCCGCCTCGCGGGGTCGTCGGGCGCCAATCCCTTCGCGTGCATCGCGGCGGGCATCGCCTGCCTGTGGGGTCCGGCGCATGGCGGCGCCAACGAAGCGGCACTCAACATGCTGCGCGAAATCGGCCGCCCCGAACGCATTCCCGAATATATTGCGCGTGCGAAGGACAAGGACGACCCGTTCCGCCTGATGGGCTTTGGCCACCGCGTCTACAAAAACTACGACCCGCGTGCGACGGTGATGCAGAAAACCGTGCGCGAGGTTTTCGAGGCGCTCAAGGTCAACGATCCGGTGTTCGAAGTCGCGCTGCAGCTCGAGGAAATGGCGCTCAGCGACCCTTATTTCGTCGAGAAAAAACTGTTCCCCAACGTCGATTTCTATTCGGGCGTCATCTTGTCGGCGATCGGTTTCCCGACGACGATGTTCACCGCGCTGTTCGCGCTCGCCCGCACCGTCGGCTGGGTCGCGCAGTGGAACGAAATGATCTCGGACCCCGCGCAGAAAATCGGCCGCCCGCGCCAGCTCTACACGGGTCCGACCCACCGCCCCTATG
The DNA here is from genome assembly GCA_026125835.1 of Sphingopyxis sp. Taxonomy (GTDB): domain Bacteria; phylum Pseudomonadota; class Alphaproteobacteria; order Sphingomonadales; family Sphingomonadaceae; genus Sphingopyxis. The sequence continues at coordinate 1,628 of JAHCKJ010000066.1, read as the reverse complement.
TGCCGGTGGCGCAACGCTGAGCGGACCCTTGCGATCGGGAATGTTGCGCCGAGGCGAAGAAACCGCAGAGAAAAGGACAGGGGCCGCGATTGCGGCCCCTTTTCGTTGACGGCCAAGTCAAAGCAGAACGCGGTGATTGGAGTGGGGAGCGGTTTTTGAACCTCGTCATGCTGAACTTGTTTCAGCATCCATGGCCTGAGAACGAATTCTGCGCAGCGCCGAACGATACGGCCGACCGTCGATCCTGAAACAAGTTCAGGATGACGATGCTATAAAAGTCGCGCTTCGGTCGATACCAGTCGTCATGCGCCTCCACGCGAATCTCTTTCCAGCGTCAGTCAGACATCCCGCGCCGGCAGGCTCAGCGTAAACCGCGCCCCCTGCCCCGGCGCGCTGTCGACGGTCAAATCACCGTCCATCGCCCGCGCCAGTCGTCGCGCGATATAGAGGCCGAGTCCCGACCCGCCGCTGTCGGTACGGCCCAGCCGCTCGAATTTTTCGAACACCACCGCCTGTTGGTCGGCGTCGATCCCCTGTCCCTGGTCGGCGACCGTCACCATCGCGCGGTCGCCGTCACGGTCGACGCGGATCCATATCTGCGAGTTTTCGGGTGAATAGCGGATCGCATTGCCGAGCAGGTTGAGCAACACCTGTAGCACCCGGCGAAACTCGCCGGTCGCGGGTGCCTTGTCGTCGACCTTGGGCGCGTCGATGCGGATGCCCTTTTCTTCGGCCTTCATGCCGAGCAGGCCGACCGCACGCCGCGCCAGATCGCCGAGGTCGATTTCGTCGGCGGCCGCCTTGAACCCCGGCCGCTCGATATTCTGCAGATCGGCGAGGTCGTCGACCAGCCCCAGCAGATGCCGTCCGGCATGGGCAATATCGCCCGCATAGCGCGCATAATCGGCGCGGATCGGACCGTCGAACTGGCCCGAAATCGTCTCCGCGGTGGCGATGATGCGGCTGAGCGGCCCACGCAGCGCGCCGTCGATCCGCCGCCCGAATTGCGGATCGGACAATGGCAGCGAACCGAATGCCGGATCGACCAGCACCGCTTCCGGTGCCCGGTCATCCGCGTCAACCGGATCGCCGAGCGTCGCGGAACCGCGAAAGCCGGTAAAATTCCCAAGCGCATCGAACATGGCATCGCCCGACAACAGCATCGCCACCCGTGTCCCGGCCTGACCGGCCTCGACGCGCTGGCAGTCGAAACGCGACTGGCGCGCCAGCGCGCGCAGCACCGGAAACCGTCCGTCGGCGTCGGGCTGCAATTCAAACAGTTCGGACAGCGACCGTCCCTCCCAGTCGGCAGGCGGTGGCGGCGATCCGGCGGCGGCGCGCAATGCCACCATACGCAATTGCTGATCGCATTCCCACGTCCAGCCATGCGCGGGCAATTCGGGCAGGGTCGGCATCTGCGGCGGCACAACGGGCCGCGGCCGCCAGTCGCTGATTTCCAGGCTGGCGCCATCACCGTCGGGGATAATGCGAACAATCGCGTGGATGTCGCTATGGTCGTCGGCGGCATACAGCGGACGGCTGATGTCGCGATGCAAACGCTGCGCCAATGCCACCAGCCGCGCCAGTTGCGGCAGCGCGAGCGCCATAGCGGTATAACAGAACGGAAG
>JAHCKJ010000065.1 GCA_026125835.1 Sphingopyxis sp. | reverse complement strand
CTGTTCCGCGCGGCCGAGGACGAAACGCGGCCGAAATACTACGTGCTCGAGATGTTCCCCTACCCCTCGGGGCGCATCCATATGGGCCATGTGCGCAACTACACGCTCGGCGACGTGGTGGCGCGCTACAAGCGGGCGCTCGGCTACAACGTGCTGCACCCGATGGGCTGGGACGCCTTCGGCCTGCCCGCCGAGAACGCGGCGCGCGAGCAGAAGGTGCATCCGGCAGACTGGACCTACGGCAACATCGCGACCATGCGCGCCGAGCTGAAGCGCATGGGCCTCTCGCTCGACTGGAGCCGCGAGATCGCGACCTGCCATCCCGGCTACTACGCGCATCAACAAAAGCTGTTCCTCGACTTCCTCGAGGCCGGCCTCGCCTACCGCAAGGAATCCTACGTCAACTGGGACCCGGTCGACCGCACCGTGCTCGCCAACGAGCAGGTCATCGACGGCCGCGGCTGGCGCTCGGGCGCGCTGGTCGAGAAGAAGAAACTGTCGCAGTGGTTCCTCAAGATCACCGACTTCGCCGACGAATTGCTCGAAGGGCTGGGCAGCCTCGACAAATGGCCCGACAAGGTGCGGCTGATGCAGGAGAACTGGATCGGCAAGTCGCAGGGGCTGGAGTTTTCGTTCAAGCTCGCGGGCGGCGCGCCGGGGTTCGACGTCTTCACGACGCGTCCCGACACGCTTTACGGCGCGAGCTTCGCCGCGATTTCGCCCGACCATCCGCTCGCCGAAAAACTGGCCAAGGATTCGCCCGAGCTCGCCGCGTTCATCGCCGAATGCCGCCGCCAGGGTACCGCCGCCGAGCAGATCGACACCGCCGAGAAGCTGGGTTTCGACACCGGCCTGTCGGTCGGGCATCCGCTCGATGCGAACTGGCACTTGCCGGTGTGGGTCGTGAACTATGTGCTGATGGATTATGGCACCGGGGCAATCTTTGGCTGTCCGGCGCACGACCAGCGCGACCTCGACTTCGCGCATAAATACGGGTTGCCGGTCCACCGCGTGATCGCCGACGGCGACGAGACGGCGCAGCATTTCACCGGCACCGAAGCCTATACCGGCCCGGGCAAGCTCGTGAACAGCCATTTCCTCGACGGCATGAGCATCGACGAAGCGAAGGCCGCGGTCATCGCGCGCGCCGAGCATGAAGGCTGGGGCAAGGGCACCACCGTATGGCGGCTGCGCGACTGGGGCGTCTCGCGCCAGCGCTATTGGGGCACGCCGATCCCCTTCATCCACTGCGCGGCGTGCGGCCTCGTTCCCGTGCCCAAGGACCAGCTGCCGGTTGTCCTGCCCGAAGACGCCGACTTCTCGGTCCCCGGCAATCCGCTCGACCGCCATCCGACGTGGAAGCACACAAGCTGCCCGTCGTGCGGCGGCGAAGCGGTGCGCGAAACCGACACGCTCGACACCTTCGTCGACTCGTCGTGGTATTTCCTGCGCTTCGCAAGCGCGCCGAGCGACAAGCCGTTCGATCCCGAGGTGATCCGCCGCTGGCTGCCCGTCGATCAATATATCGGCGGCATCGAACATGCGATCCTCCACCTGCTCTACGCGCGCTTCTGGACGCGCGCGCTGAACAAGCTGGGGATGATCGACATCGAGGAGCCCTTTGCGAGCCTGTTCACGCAGGGGATGGTGACGCACGAAACCTATAGCCGCGCGCAGGGCGAAGGCCTGCCGCCGCTGTATTTCACCCCCGACGAGATCGTTCGCACCGCTGACGGCGCGACGCTCGAAATCGACGGCGCGCCGGTAGAGGTCGGCCGCGTCATCAAGATGTCGAAGTCGAAGAAGAATGTCGTCGATCCCGATGCCATTCTCGACCAATATGGCGCCGACGCCGCGCGCTGGTTCATGCTGTCCGACAGCCCGCCCGAGCGCGACCTGCCGTGGAGCGAGGCGGGGATCGAGGGGGCGTGGCGCTTTGTCCAGCGGTTGTGGCGGCTGTTCGGCGACACCGAGAATGTCGGCGACGGATCGGAAGACAAGGCGCTCGCCCGCAAGCTGCACCAGGCGATCGCCGGGGTTGCCGCCGACATCGAATCGCTGGGTTTCAACAAGGCGGTGGCGAAAATCCACGCGCTCGCCAACGACATCGAAAAGGCCAAGCCCTCGGCCACGCGCGCCGAGGCGTGCCGCACGTTGATCTTGCTCGTCGCGCCCATGATGCCGCATTTGGCCGAAGAGGCTTGGGCCGCGCTCCCGACAAGCCAGCGCACGACGCCGATGATCGCCGATGCCGCCTGGCCCGCCGCCGATCCGGCGCTGCTTGTCGACGACGAGGTGACGATCGCGATCCAGATCGCGGGCAAGCTGCGCGATACGATGACGATCGCCAAGGGACTCGACAGGCAAGCCGCCGAAGCCGCGGCGCTGGCGCGTCCGCGCATCGTCGAGCTGCTCGCCGGTGCGGCGCCCAAGAAGGTGATTGTGGTCCCCGACCGTTTGGTGAATATCGTTCCCTGATGCGTACGCTTTTCGTCTCGGCCCTCGTCACGGCATCGCTGACCCTCGGCGGTTGCGGTTTGCGTCCCGTTTATGCAGGCGGCAGCCAGGGGACGGTGGCGCAGGTTCTGGCCGATGTCGACGTCGCGCCGATCGAGGGACATAGCGGCTGGCTGGTCCGCAACGCGCTGCGCGACCGGTTGCAGGCGACGCAGGGCGGACATGGCGCGGGCAAGCGGCTGCGGCTCGACGTCCGGCTGGAAGATTCGATCACCGGTTTCGGCGTCCGCGCCGACGATGCCGTCACGCGCGAGCGCCGGACGCTGCGCGCCCGCTATCAGCTCGTCGATACCGCGACCGGCGAGGTGCTGCTCGATGCGACCGCCGCGCAGGACGCCGGGATCGACGTCGTCGGCAGCGAATTTGCCACAATTGCCGCCGAAACGACGGCGCTCGAACGGCTCGCGTCCGGGATTTCCGACCAGATCGTCGCGCGGCTGGCGGTGTTTGCCGACCGCGGCGGCGGCCGCCCGGCCGGCGCCGCCCCCTCGCCGACGCCCTGAGCGGCGATGAAAACGGTCAAGCCCGCCGATCTGGAACGCCAGTCGCGGCTCGACCCGGCGATCCGTCTCTATCTGCTCACCGGTCCCGACGAAGCGACGATGGCGGCGGTCGCCGGTCATCTGGTGGCGCTGGCGGGCCGGGACGCCGAACGGGTCGATCTGTCGGGACCGCAACTGGCGCAGGATCCGTCGCTGCTGGCGGCGGAGGCGGCCTCGATGTCGCTTTTTTCTTTGGCCCGGATCATCCGCCTTGAACTCGCCGGCGGCGGCGACGACGCGCTGGCGGCGGTCGAGGCACTGCTCGTGGCGGACAATGCGATCAATCCGGTCGTTGCGACCGGTGCTTCGGTCACCGCCAAATCGAAACTGGTGAAGCTGGTCGAAGCGTCGGACCATGCCGTCGCAGCCATCTGTTACCAGCCCGATCGCCGCGCGCTCGTCGGCATCGCAACCGCCGCCGCGGAAGATCAGGGATTGCGGCTGGCGAATGCCGAGGCGCAATTGCTGGTCGATCTGGTGTCGGGCGACCAGGCGCTGATGCGGCGCGAAATCGAGAAAATGGCGTTGCATTCTGATCGCTGCGACCGATCGCCAGCGCCAGGTCACCGCCGCCGATATCGCTGCTTTGGGCGCCGCGACGCACGAGGAAGATGTCAGCAGCGTGCATCAATGTGGCGCGGCGGCAAGGTGCGCGAGTTGCCCGATATGCCTGCGATCGGCAGCGGTCGGCGTCGCCGAAATCCGGATCATCCGCGCAGCGGCGATCCGCGCGCTGATTTGATGGCTGGGTGTGCGGAAGTCGACGCGGGTGCGCATCCGGCGACCGTGGTTGCGGCCAAAAGCAGCGGGGTGTTCTGGAAAGAGCGCGACGCGGTCACCGCGCAGCTGCGCATCTGGGATTCGCTGCGCATCGCGCGGCTGATGACCCGCCTGCTCGACTGCGAGCGCGCCCTCAAGGCGTCGGGAACGGCGGGCGCGGTGCTGTTCCGCAAGCTGATGACCGATATCGCGCACCAGGCCGCGCGCGCGCGGTAAGCGCCGGGTCTAGCCGCGCTTCCAAATGCGAAGGGTCTGTCGCAACAGTGCCCGGCTGCGACAGACCCCCGCCTGCGCTCCCCGACCGGGGAGGGGGAGAGACCGATCAGAACCGTCCGCGCAAGGTCACGCCATAGGTGCGCGGTTCGCCGGGGAAGCCGACGAACAGCTGGTTGGCGGTGCCGCTGAGCCCGCTCGCCGCAGGGGCGGCAACGGCGCGGAAGGTGCCGCCGCCCTGGAGCGGCATGTCGGCGCCGATCTGGTAGTATTTCTTGTTGAACAGATTCTGTCCCCACAGCTCCACGCCCCAGCGGCGATCGGGACCATAGAGACCAAGGCGCCCGTTAAAGACGGCAAAGCCGTCCTGGATCTTTTCGACGTCAAGGTCGGACCCCGTATTGGTATCGCTTTGCAGGCGGGTATCGAGATAGACGAGCGCGCTCATCCCCGATCCGCCGATCGGCGGGGTCCAGCTGATCCCCGCGGTCGCGACATAGCGCGGCGCGTTCGACACCCCGCGACCGGGCAGCTGGAACAGCACGGGCGACAAGGCGCGGCCGCCGGTGCCAACCAGATTGCGACGATACAGGGTGTCGACATAGGTCAGCCCCATATTGACCGACAGGTAACGCGCCGGACGCAGGAAGGCTTCGATCTCGACGCCCTTTGACCGCACCCCGGGTTTCAGCCGGTTGGCGGCGCAGGCGCCGGTCGCGGCCGACCCGTCGCTGTCGGCACCGCCCAGATCATCCTTGCACGCCTGGATGTTGGTGACCTCGAAATTGACGCCGTTGAAGGTGTTGAGCTGGTAATTGCTATATTCCTGATAAAAAGCGGCGATGTTGAGGTCGAAACCGGGGCCGTCATATTTGACGCCGATTTCATAGGCATCGACCTTTTCGCTGGCGAATTGCAGATCGCTGGCTTCGGGACGACCGTTGCCGCTGCGATTGGCGGGCAGCGCCAGCCGCGCCGCGCAGGCGGGGTCGAACGCGACGTTGCAGGTGCGGTCGAGCGCCGAAAAGTCGAGGTTGAACCCGCCCGCCTTGTACCCTTTTGACGCCGAGCCATAAACCAGCAGGTCGGGAGTCGGTTTCCAGCTGAGCACCGCAGTGCCGGTCCATTCATTGTCCTTGAACACCGTTCCGGCGCTGCCGCGCCGCAGGTCGGGCGCGGTGCCGTTGATGACGCAGGGCAGCGTCGCGAGCGACTGGAACGGCGAATTGACGACCAGCGGACAAATGGCGTTGTTGAAATTGGCATCGGCGTCCAGCGTCTTGCGTTCGCTGGTATAGCGCGCGCCGATGGTCAGTGTCAGCGCGTCGGGAACGATGTCGAAGCTGTTGTGGGTAAAGATCGCATAGTTGCGGCTGCGCTGCGCGAACCGCGACCCCTGGTTGCCGGTACCGTTGATCGCCAGCGTCGGCTGGCCGAGCGCGGCGGCGAGCGATCCGAAACCGGGGCGCGCGGGATTGGCGACCAACGCTTCGAGCAGGCTGCGGGTCGCGCCGGGCGGCAGCGCCGCGATCGTCCCCTGAACCACCGGCACATTGACGCAAAAGGGGTTGGTGGGCAGCACCGCCGACGGCAGCGCACTCGCGAACAACAGACAGTTGGCGAATTGCTCGTAATTATTGCCATAAACAATGTCGTCGTCGACATCGAGCTTTTCATTGGCGAAATAGCCCCCGACCAGCCAGTCGAGCCGCCCGTCGAACGCTTCGCCCTGCAACCGCAGTTCCTGCGTGAACAGCCGGAAGCGGCGGTCGAGGTCGGTGCGGCGGAGGACATCGAGCGCGCTGAAATCGGCGTCCTGCCCCTGCGCATTCTTGTAATCGCGATAGGCGGTGATCGACGTCAGCGACGCGCCGCCCAGATCCCAATTGACTTCGCCGGAGGCGCCCCAGTCCTTGGTATCCGACCGATAGGTGACGCCCGGCGTCGTCGCCTGGCGGCGCACGAAACTGCTCCCCAGCGGCGGCACCTGGTGGTTCGATCCCAGAATCTGCAGGATCGGGAGCAGCGAGTTGGGCGAGGCGACGGGAAAACCGTCGGCACCGCGCGCCAGATTGCGGACCGGATTCAGCAGCACCCCGCCACAGCAATTTTCGGACCGCTCGCTGTAATCGGCGATCAGACGCACCTTCAGGCTGTCATTGGGCTCCAGCGCCAGTTGTCCGCGGACCAGAAAACGGTCGCGATCGTTGATGTCGGGTTCGCCCGGGGTTGCATTTTTGATGAAGCCGTCGCGCTGTTGCCAGACGCCGTCGACGCGGATCGCGGCCTTGTCGCCGAGCGGCGCGTTGACCATGCCGTCGATGCGCCAATAATCATAATTGCCGTAGCTGACCGATGCCTTGGCGCCGAACGCGCCTACATCGGGTCCTTTGGTCACAATGTTGATCAAGCCGGCGGTCGAGTTGCGACCGAACAGGGTGCCCTGCGGTCCGCGCAGCACCTCGACCCGTTCGATATCGCCGAGTTCGGACAGGCCGACGCCGGTCCGGCTGCGATACACGCCGTCGATGAACAGGCCGACCGAGCTTTCGAGGCCCGGGTTTTCACCGACCGTCCCGATGCCGCGAATCCGCGCGGTGAAATTGACTTCGCTGGTGGCGCCCGACACCAGGAGCGACGGCGCCACCTGGCCCAGCGCGCGCACGTCGGTGGCGCCGGTTTTTTCCAGCGTCTCGCCGGTCACCGCCGACACCGCGATCGGCACGTCGGACAGCGCCTCGCTACGCCGGGTGGCGGTGACGATGATGGTATCGTCGCGGGTGTCGGCCCCCGCCTCCTGTGCCATGGCCGGCGCGGCGAGCAGCGCAAACCCCAAAGACAGGCCGGTCGCCCCGCCGCACAGAAACCGCGTGGTCCGCTTGATCGAATTTTTCATGACAATGGCCCTCCTCAATCGTCTGTCACTTGCGGGAGAGCAGTCTTGTTGATCGTTGGCAACTGTCTATCACGATTTGCCGGGGACAGGCCAGCACAAGCCGGTACCGTAACGTCATTGACGCGAAGGCGCGACTTTTCGGCCACAGCTGTCAGGGTTGACAGGTTGACGGGAACAGGCGCGCCACGGGCAAAGAAAGAGGGCGGGACCGATGGCCCCGCCCTCGCCGTCTTGACGATATTATGCGGTCAGAATTTGCCGCGCAGCGTCACGCCATAGGTCCGCGGTTCGGCCAGGAACTGCGAGAAAATCTGGCGCCCGCCGGGATATTGCGGATCGACGAAGGGTGCCGACGTCGTGCCCGCCTGGAACGGCGAGTTGAACGCAACCTGCGCATATTGTTTGTTGAACAGGTTCTGCGCCCAGATTTCGACGCCCCATGCCTCGTCGCGGCCGCGAATGCCGACGCGCGCGTTGAACAGCGCATAACCATCCTGTTCCTTTTGCGGAAACAGGTCCGAACCGGTGTTGTAATCGCTGGTCATGCGGCCATCGATATAGACCAGACCGGTCAGGCCGCTGCTGCCGAGTTCGGGGGTCCAGGTGACGCTGCCGGTCGCGACCAGTTCGGGCGCGTTCGACAGATTGTCGCCGGGCAGCTTGCGCAGCGCCGGGTCGAGCGGCGCGCCGAGGCGCGTGCCGACCAGATTGTTGCGATAGCCGGTGTTCGAATAGGTCAGGCCCGCCGCCATGCGGAAGTTGCGCGCCGGAACGAGCGATGCCTCGATCTCGACACCCTCGGCCCGCACGCCCCAGCTGACATTGTCCTGCGCGCAGGCGCCGGTCGTTGCGCTGGTATCGCGGTCGGCACCACCCAGATCGGCCTTACAGCCGTTGATATTCTGGACGAGGAAGACCGTGCCGTTGAAGGTATTGAGCTGGAAATTGCGGAAATCGGACCGGAACAGCGAGACGCCCAGGCTGAACGGCCCGGTCGAATATTTGGCGCCCAGTTCATAGCTGTCGACCTTTTCGGGGTCGAACTGCAGATTGCCGACCAGCGCCTGCGCGCCGCCGACCGACGCGAACGTGGCGGTCGGGGCTTTGAGCGCGGAACGGTCGAGGTTGAACCCGCCTGCCTTGTACCCGCGCGCGAAGCTGGCATAGAGCAGCAGGTCGTCAACCGGCTTGTACGACAGGATCGCAGTGCCGGTCCATTCGTCTTCGCTGCGCTTGTCGCGGATCGATACGCCGTTCAGTTCGGCGGTCGAATTGCCCTGACAGGCAAGCCCGATCAGGCCCACGGCCGTCGCGCCCAGAGTCGGCAGGAACGGGGTCAGTGCCGCCTGCTGCGCCGTACAAACGGCGTTGTCGTTCCCGAACGTCGCCGAGAACTTCTTTTTGTCGTTGGTATAACGCACACCCAGCGTCAGATCGAGCTTGTCGGTAATGTGGACGATATTGTGCGTGAACAGCGCCCAGTTGGTCCCGTTCTGGAAATAGCGATCGTTCGTCGAGCCACGATCGTTGAGCGTGTCGAGGCGATCGATACCGCCGAGCAATGCGGCGCCCAGCACGGCCGAACCACCTGTCGCAGCGCCGCTTGCAACGACGCCGCGGCCGGTGGCCGAAAGACAGCCCTGACCGGTCGGCGAATAGAAGGCAGCCAGACCGCCGCCGGAAACCACACGACAGGTTGCGAAGCGACCATATTGGTTGCCGAACCGCAGATTGTCGCGCACCGTCAGCTTTTCATTGGCATAGAAGCCGCCGATCAGCCAGTCGAGCGTGCCGTCAAAGGCTTCGCCCTGCAGGCGCAGTTCCTGGGTGAAGGTGTGGAACTGGCGATAGGCGTCGTCGCTGGGCGCGCGATAAAGGATATCGACCGCGCCATAGTCGGTGTCCGACGCCTGGCTCGACCGATATTGACGGTAACCGGTGATCGAGGTGAGCGTCGCGCCGCCGAAATCATAATCGATCTGGCCCGAGAAGCCGTAATCCTTGGTTTTGCCAGCAAAGCTGCGGCCCGGACTGACCGAGATGTTGCGGGCATAGCCCTGGTTGAACGCGGCAAGCGGCTGGCCGAGGTCGCGCAGCACGTTAATGATGTTGTTGCCGTTGGCCTGGAGCGGCGTCAGCGGCGTCGACGGATTGTTGAGATTGCCGATGAACGGATTGACGCTGTTGTCGATATAGGTCGCCGCGCAGCATTTCTCGCTGCGATAGGTGTAATCGGCGATCAGCCGGATCGACAGCGCGTCGGTCGGTTCGAACAGCAATTGGCCGCGCAGGAAATAGCGGTCGCGGTCGTTGACGTCGGTGTTGTTCGTGGTGTCGCGATAGAAACCGTCGCGCTTGACCCAGACCCCGTCGATCCGCGCCGCAAGCGTATCGCCAAGCGGTCCGGTGACGCTGCCGCCGAGACGCCAGAAGTCATAGTTGCCATAGGTCACTTCGCCGGTGGCACCAAAGGTGAAGCTCGGCTTTTTCGAATAAATGCTGATCAGGCCGGCCGACGAGTTGCGACCGCCGAGCGTGCCCTGCGGGCCGCGCTGCACTTCGACGCGGTCGATTTCGCCGAGCTCGTTGAGGCCGATGCCCGAACGCGAGCGATACACGCCGTCGAT
>JAHCKJ010000064.1 GCA_026125835.1 Sphingopyxis sp. | reverse complement strand
TGTCGTCGATCAGGCGCGTCATCGCACGCGATGAAGCCCCCGGTACGGCGCGTGAAATCCGTGTCCCCGAAGCCGATGACATTCTGGACCTTCAGGACGAAGAAGATGACGACGGCGCCGGAACCGCTGTTGCGGCGGGCGAGCTCGTCTCCGAAGCCAGCGCCGATGCGGCGCGCCAGTCGCTCGAAGCGCTGACCGCCGCGATCGCCCCCGCTGTTGCCGCCGCAACGGTCGCCGCCCCCGCCGCTGCGGGCCGCACGATGGAGGATGTGGTGCTCGACGCGCTACGTCCGATGCTGAAGGACTGGCTCGACGCCAACCTGCCGGGCATGGTCGAGGCGATGGTTGCCAAGGAAATCAGCCGGATTACCGGACGGCGGATCTGATCCCCCTGCTTCCCGTGGCTGCGCTACGGCGCGAACCGAACTACCCCGCCCATTCCTCGAGCAGATGCCGCGCGATCGCCAGCGACGGCGGGGCCAGAAACGGCGCGCCCATGTCGCCCGCGAGTGCGGCGCGCACCTCCGCCCTGTCGACCCACATCGCGGCCTCGATCTCGGTCGTGTCGAGCGTTAGCGCGGGGTCGGTCGCGACGGCGCGGCACCCGATCATCAGCGACGACGGAAAGGGCCAGGGCTGGCTCGCCACATAGGCGACGTCCGACACGCGGATACCGGCCTCTTCGAGCAGTTCGCGCACGACCGCTTCCTCCAGCGATTCACCGGGTTCGACGAATCCCGCCAGCGCGGAAAAAAAGCCGGGCGGAAAGCCGCCCTGGCGACCCACCAGCACCCGCCCGTCGCATTCGGCGAGCATGATGACGACGGGATCGACCCGCGGGAAATGTTCGGCGTTGCAGCTGGCGCATTTGCGGCCCCAGCCGCCGCGGAACAGGTCGGTCGGCGCCCCGCACACGGCGCAGAAACGGTGCCGCGCGTGCCAGTCGACCAGGCTGCGCGCGCCGCCATAAAGCGCCGCCTCTTCCGCCGACAACAGCGGCAGCAGCCGCATCACAGTGCGCGAACGTGCATCGACGCGCGCGCCGACCGGCGCCTCGCGGACAAAATGCGGCACCCCCGCATCGTCGATGCCGAGCAGCATCAGCGCCCGGTCGTCGGCGGGGTCCAGCGGCTCCCAGGACAATCCGCCGCCCTCGCCGGGAACACAATCGATCCCGTCCAGCAGCAGGCATCGCGCGCGCGGGTCGTCCGCCGCCGCGGCGAAGCGCGCGGGATCGGTACGCAGCTGGTCGGCGCGATCGAGCCGGGCGCCGGTAAAGCCGAGCGGCAATGGCATCAGGCCATCACGTCCCGGAAAAAGGTTTCACCGAATTTTTCCTGGAAGGGCAGCGCGGTGGTCGGCATATATTGCGCATAGGCCGCAGCGCGATAGCCGAGCCCGCGATGGACGAACCCGATCGTCCCCGCCGCGCCGGCCCAGCCGAAAATACCTTCCCCGCCCGGCGAACCCGGCAACGACACGCGGCCACCGGCGCCAAAGCCCTGCCCGTCGATAAAGGTGCCCTTGCGATCAACGCTGTCATCGATCAGGTTCGACATCGCCAGCCGCGCGGTTTCGGCCTTCATCACCCGCACCCCTCCCGTTTCGCCTTCGCCGAGCAGCATCGCCAGGAAACGGTCGTAATCGCGTGCGCTCGACACCAGTCCGCCACCGCCAAACGGATAGGGTGGCGGGTCGAGATAGATCGAACTGGTCGCAGGGTCGAAGGGGATCAGCGCGCCGCCATAGGGCGCATAGTTGCTGGTGAACCGGCCGACATCCCGCGGCGCGACCATGAAGCCGGTGCTCGTCATGCCCAGCGGGCCAAACAGCCGCGCTTTCAGGAACGCGTCGAACGGCTGACCCGCCGCGACCTCGATCACGCGGCCGAGCAGATCGAGGCTGATCGAATAGCTCCATTTGGTGCCGGGTTCATAGATCAGCGGCAGTGCCGCGAGCCGGTCGGCCATCACCGCCAGACTGGGCGCCGCAGTCACCGGCGCCATGCCGGGAATCGGCAACCGGCTGGCCTGGCCGCCGACGATGCCGGCGTCGTCATAGGCCTTTTTGATCGGACCTTTCTGCATGATATTATAGCCCAGCCCCGCCGTATGCGTGAGCAGGTGGCGCACGGTGATCGCGGTCTTGGCCGGACGCACGTCGGTGATCGAACCGTCGGGTGTATTCTGCACCTTCATATTGGCAAAGGCGGGCAGGAAGTCGGCGATCGGCTGGTCGAGCTTCATTTTGCCGTCCTCGACCAGCAGCATCGCGGCGATGCCGGTGACCGGCTTGGTCATCGAATAGAGGCGCCACAGGGTGTCGGGACCGACCGGCACCGGATCGCCCAGCGATTGCACCCCGGCGCCGAAAAATTCCGCCGCCGCCTGACCCTTGCCAATTGCCGCGAGGGTCCCCGCCAGTTCGCGCCGGTCGACGAAACCTTTGATGAAGGCGTGGGTCGCGGGATAACGCTGTGCCGCGCCTTCCTTCCACGCAAAGGCGGCGCGCGGCAGCAGCGCGGCGCCGCCGCCCAGCACCAGCCCGCCGAGCAACGTCCGGCGCGAAACCATCATGTTCATCCGTCTCTCTCCAGCATCTTGTCGGTCAGTTTGCGATAGAGCGTCGGCAGTCCCGCCGCGTCAAGGGCAGAGATTGGCCACCATTCGCCTTCCGCTGCGGCATCGGGGGATTCGCGAAGCACGAGTCGCAGGGTCAGGTCGAAATGAGTAAAGCCATGATCGACTTCGGCGATGCTCGACTCGGTTGGACGCACATCGGTCCAGTCACCGCCGGGGAGCGCGCGCATCCCGCCGAGCATTCCCTTGTCGGGGCGGCGAACCAGCCATATCCGCCCCCCGCGCTCGATCCAGTGGGCCAGCCCGTGGCGCTGCGGCCTCGCCTTTTTGGGCGGCTTGACCGGTAGCCGCTCGATATCGGACCGTCCGCACGCGCGGCAATCGGCCATCAGCGGGCAGGCCGCGCACGCGGGATTGCGCGGCGTACAGACCGTCGCGCCCAGGTCCATCAGCGCCTGCGCGAAATCGCCGGGGCGTCCGGCGGGGACCAGCGGTGCCAGCGCCGCGCGAACCGCGCGCTTCGCCGACGGCAGCGGGGTTTCGATCAGCCGGTGGCGCGCGATCAACCGCTCGACATTGGCATCGACGACGACCGCAGAACGGCCAAAGGCGATCGCCGCCACCGACGCCGCCGTATAGTCGCCGATCCCCGGTAGCTGGCGCAGCGCCGCTTCGCTGTCCGGAAAGTAGCCGCCATGGTCGGCAACAACCGCGCGGGCGCAGGCGAGCAGATTGCGGGCGCGGGCATAATAGCCGAGCCCCGCCCAGGCGGCCATGACATCGGCGTCCTCCGCCGCGGCCAGATCGGCAACGGTCGGCCAGCGTTCGGTAAAGCGCGCGAAATAGCCTGCGACCGTCGCGACGGTCGTCTGTTGCAACATGACCTCGGCCAGCCAGACGCGATAGGGGTCCGGCGTTTCGCCGCTACCAGGCGCGATCCGCCACGGCAGCACCCGCGCCGCGCGGTCATACCATGCCAGCAGGCGCGGCGCGAAGTCGCTCGCCATATCATCATCGCTGGCGGAAGTCTGGACGCTCACCCCCCGCCTATGGCATGGCCCCGGCGATGACGAAAGACAGCGGCGACCGCGCGCCCGCCAAAAAGGCGAAGGCCAAGCCCGGGACAAAAAAGCCCAAGGCGCCCGTACGCGGCTACGAACGCCCGCGCGGCGGCGAAGCGCGGATGATTTCAGACCTTGTTCCCGAAATCGGCCGCGCCGCCTTTCGCAAATTCGGCTTTATCCAAAGCTCGGTGGTCAGCCGCTGGCGCGAAATCGTCGGCGACCGCCTCGCCGATGTCACCCAGCCCGCGATGATTCGCTTTCCGGTCGGGGCGAAGGCGGGCGGCACGCTGCACCTGACGATCAGCGGCGCGCACGCGCCGATGCTGCAACATGTCGCCCCCGACATCATCGCCGCGGTCAACCGCTTCTTTGGCTACGCCGCGGTCGCGCAAGTCCGCATGACGCATGGCGAGGTTACGCCCGCGGCGCCCGTTCAGCCGCCAGCCATGCTGAAACCCGTACCCGCCGAACTGGGCGACAGTTTGCGCGACATCGGCGACCCCGAACTGCGCACCGTGCTCGAACGCATGGCCGCGGGGCTGGCTGCCGCGCCCAAATTGCCCCGCATCAGCTGAATAAGGACCCGCCGACGATGTCCGCTTTTGAAGAAATGCCGCTGGATCGCCGTACCGCCATGCTAGCGCTGTCGGGCGCCGCGGTGACGTTGATCGCCGCCACGCCGGCCCAACCCAAGCCATGGTCGGCAAGCGTCACGACCAGTTCGATCGGCGCCCACGTCGTTGGCAATCCGGCGGCGAAAGTCCGGCTGGTCGAGTATTTCAGCTATACCTGCCACGTCTGCGCCGATTTCGCGAAGCTGGGCGCCGCGCCGTTGAAGGCGCAATATATCGACCGCGGGCTGGTGCTGTTCGAATATCGCAATCTGGTCCGCGATCCCGTTGACATGACCGCGGCGCTGCTGGCGCGCTGCGGCGGCCCGACCGCCTTTGCGCGCAACCACCAGGCGATTTTTGCTGCGTTCGACACCTGGATGGCCAAGGTGAAGAACGCGACCGACGCGCAGACGACGAGCTGGTTCGAAGGCACCACCGGGCAGCGCGCCCGCAAGATCGCCACCGATACCGGGCTTGGCGCGCTGATGCGCGCGCGCGGGTACACGCAGGCGCAGCTTGATGCCGCGCTCGACAGCGAGGTGGCGCAGGCCGAACTGACCGCCATGACCAATATCGCCCGCGGCGCCGACCGGGTGACGGGAACCCCGACCTTCTTCGTCAATGGCCGCAACGCCGAAGTCACCGCGTGGGCCGCGCTCAAATCGAAACTCGACCAGGCGCTCAAGGCGGCTTAAAAGGCCCGCCATCATCTTTCCGGAGACCATCACATCATGAACGCATCGCTTCGTATCGCCCTTCTCTCCTCGCTTGGTGCGCTGGCACTGGCCGGTTGCGGCGGCGGCGCCAGCGATCCGGCAAAGGAACAGGATGTCGTGGCCAAGGTGGCCCCGCCCGCGGGCAAAAGCTGGTCGCAGGTCGTCAGTTTCGACGGCGACGGCGTCGTGATGGGCAATCCCGACGCGCCGATCAAACTGGAAGAATTCGGCGCCTTCACCTGCGGCCATTGCGCGCAGTTTGCCAAGGATTCGCACGAGGAACTGAAACGCGATTTCGTCGACACCGGCCGCGTGTCGTACAAGCTGACCCCCTTCATGCTGCACCCGATCGATGCGATCGCGGGCGCAATCACCAAATGCACGGGGACCGAGCGGTTCTTCCCGCTCGCCGACGCGACCTTCATCGAACATGACGCCTTCATTGCGGGCGCGCAAAAGCCGCAGCCGGGGATCGAGGCTGCGATGCAACTGCCGCCCGAACAGCGCTTCGTCGCGTTGGCCAAGGGCTGGGGTATCGACCAATTCTATCAGCAGCGCGGCGTGCCCGCCGCCACGATCCAGGCATGCCTGAGCAAGGTCGACAATGTGTCGGCGATCGAAAAGGGCACCAACGCGGGCGTCGAAAAATACAAGATCACCGGTACCCCCACCTTTGTCATCAACGGCCAGGTGGCGCAGGGCATCGCGTCCTGGGCGCCGCTCCGCGACCGTCTGCGCACAATGGGCGCGCGCTGACCGTCGTAACGCCCTCCCCTTCAGGGGAGGGCAGCGAGATTTGGAAACTTGTTTCCTAGTCGCAGCGGGTGGGGGTCAGCGCTCTGGCGCAACGCCGCATAGCGCACCCCCCGTCCCCGTCCCGGAAGGAAGGGGCTAAAGCCCTTGCGACTCCCCCCGACGCGCGGCATGACGGCTGGCAGGGGGATATGTGACAGCAGCGTTGCACCATCCGCGATTCGATGACCTGCACGGGACGTCCCCGTGCAGATAAAACGCCTGCGCCTGACCGGTTTCAAAAGCTTCGTCGAACCCACCGAACTGCGCATCGAGCCCGGGTTGACCGGCGTCGTCGGCCCCAATGGCTGCGGCAAGTCGAATCTGCTGGAAGCGATCCGCTGGGTGATGGGCGAATCCAGCCCCAAATCGATGCGCGGCGGCGGCATGGAAGATGTCATCTTCGCCGGCACGGCATCGCGCCCGGCGCGCGACTTTGCCGAGGTCGCGCTGCATTGCGACACCGAAGGCGCGCTCGTCGCGGGCCTGTCGGATGGCGAGGATGGCGATGACCTGGAGGTGATCCGCCGCATCGAACGCGGGGCGGGCAGCGCCTATCGCGCCAATGGCCGCGACGTGCGGGCGAAAGACGTCGCATTGATCTTTGCCGATGCCGCGACCGGCGCGCACAGCCCGGCGCTGGTCAGCCAGGGCAAGATCGCCAATGTCATCGCCGCCAAGCCCACCGACCGCCGCGCGATGCTGGAGGAAGCCGCCGGGATCGCCGGGCTGCATGTCCGCCGCAAGGACGCCGAGCAGAAATTGCGCGCGACCGAAACCAACCTCGCCCGCCTGTCCGAAATCACCGCCGACATGGAGGTGCGCGCCAATGCGCTGCGGCGACAGGCGCGCGCCGCGGAGAAGTACAAGAAGCTGAGCGACGAGATCCGCATTGCCGAGGGGCGGCTGATCTATGCGCGCTGGCGCGATGCCGCCGAAGCCGCCGACCAGGCGCGCCGCGACAGCGATGCCGCCGAAGCGGCGGTCAAGGCCGCGCAGACCGAGCTGGAAGCCGTGTCCGCCGCGCAGACCGAGGTTGCCACCCGTGTCGCCACCGCGCGGCACGACGCGCAGGCACAGCGCGACGCGCTGGCCGAGGCGACCGCGACGCAGGTCCGCGTGCAGGGCGAAGAGCGCGCCGCACGCCAGCGGCTCGAAGACTTGGCGGCGCAGCAGCGGCGCATCGCCGACGACCGGGCGCATGAAGGCGAACTGGCGCGCGAGGCGCATGGCGCCCTGACCGCGCTCGACACCGAAACCAAGGCGCTTGCAGCAGACATTGCCGCACACGATATGGGCAAAGCAGCGCTGAGCGATGCCAATCTGGCAGCGCAGGCGCGGCTGCGCGACGCAGAAGTTGCGCTGGCGCAGGCGCGCGCCAAAGCGGCGAGTGAAGCCGCCGACCGACGCATTGCGGTATCGGCGCTGGACAGCGCCGCGGCGGCGGTGCGCCGGATCGATGCCGACAAGGCGCGCGTCGATGCCGAAATCGCGGCGCTCGGCGACAGCGCCGCGCTGGCGGCGCGCCACGCCGAGAGCGTGGAAGCCGCCGAGGCCGCCGAAGCGGCGATCACCGCGGCCGAAACCGCGCTGCAAACGGCGGAAGCCGATCGCGAAGCGATCGCCGCCGAGCTTGCAGGGATCGAAGCGGGGCTGGCCGAAGCGCGCACCGCGCTGGCGGCGCTCGACGGCGAGGCCGCGACGCTCGAACGCGCGCTCGCCGCCGGACGCCGCGACGAAGACCGCATCCTCGACCAGTTGCGCGTCGCACCGGGCTATGAGGCCGCGCTCGCCGCCGCGCTGGGGGACGATCTCGACGCCGGAACCAACAAGGATGCCGCGCGCAGCTGGGGCGGCGCCGAACCCGGGAAGGATGACCCTGCCCTGCCCGCCGGCACCCGGCCGCTCGCCGAATTTGTGACGGCACCCGCCGCGCTGGCGCGCCGCCTGGCGCAGGTTGCGGTGGTCGATGCCGATGACGGACAGCCGCTCGACGTGGGCCAGCGACTGGTCACCACCGACGGCGTGATGCGCCGCTGGGACGGGTTCGTCGCGCGCGGCGACGGCGCCACCGCGACCGAGCGGCTGCAACGGCAGAATCGCCTCGACGCGCTGGCGGCGCAGCGCCCGCAGGCCGAGCTGGGGGTGCAGGAACTCCGCGACCGCCGCGATGCCGCCGCCGCCAGGGCCGCCGAACTGGCCGAGGCTGCCTCTACGGCGCGCAAGGCGCTGGCGCAGGCCGACGAGACGCGCCGAACCGCACTGCGGGCCGCCGATCAGGCACAGGCGGCGCTCGACCGGCACCGCGACGCTGCGGCGCTGTTTGACCGGCGGCTCGACGAGATTGCCGTCGCGGCAAAGGGAGCGGCCGAGGCGCTGGCGGTGCAGGAAGCCGCGCTTGCGGCGCTCCCCGACGACAGCATCGCACGCGCCGCGCTCGACGCCGAGGAGCAGGCCGCGGAACGCGCGCGAAGCGACGCCAGCAGCGCCCGCGAAGCAATGCTGGCGCACGAACGCTCGCTCGCCGCACTGAGCGAACGACAGGCGGTGGTGACCGCCGAAATCAAGAGCTGGAAAGCGCGCGCGGGCGAAGCGGCGCGGCGCGTCACCGAAATGGACAAGCGCGCCGACGCACTGGCCGCCGAAGCCGCGAAGCTTGCCGATGCACCCGAAAAACTGGCCGGGCAGCGCGCCGCGGCGGAAGAACAACAGGCAACGCTCCGCGACAAGCTCGCCGCCGCCGAAGCGCAGGAACGCGCCGCCGAGGCGGCGCTGCGCGAAGCCGAGACCGCGCTGAACGCGATTCGCGAGCGCGTCGCGGCGGCGCGTGAAACCCGCGCCGGGGCGATTGCCCGGTCCGAAAATGCCGAACTGCGCCGCATCGAGATGGGCCGCCTGTCGGGCGAGCGCTTCGAATGTCCGCCGCCGCTGTTGCCGCAAAAGGCCGGGTTCGACGGCGAGAGCGTGTCCGATGCGGGGCAGGAATCGGCGCAGCACGACCGGCTGATCGCCGACCGCGAACGGCTTGGCCCGGTCAATCTCGTCGCCGCCGACGAGCTGGTCGAACTCGACACCGAACGCGAAAAAAGCGCCGCCGAAATCGAGGAACTGATCCAAGCCGTCCACCGCCTGCGCGGATCGATCGGCAACCTCAACCGCGAAGGCCGCGTCCGACTGCTCGCGGCGTTCGAGACCGTCAACGGCCATTTCCAGCGATTGTTCACGACGCTGTTCGACGGCGGTCAGGCGCATCTGGAACTCGTCGATTCGGACGATCCGCTCGAGGCCGGGCTCGAAATCATGGCGCAGCCGCCGGGCAAGCGCCTCGGAACGCTCACCCTGCTGTCAGGCGGCGAACAGGCGCTGACCGCAGTCGCGCTGATCTTCGGCTTGTTCCTTACCAACCCCGCGCCGATCTGCGTCCTCGACGAGGTCGATGCGCCGCTCGACGACGCCAATGTCGACCGGTTCTGCGCGCTGCTGGAGGAACTGGCCGACGGCGGCGCGACGCGCTTCCTCGTCATCACGCACCACCCGATGACCATGGCGCGCATGGATCGCCTGTTCGGCGTGACCATGGCCGAGCGCGGCGTCTCCAAGCTCGTCTCGGTCGACCTCAACCAGGCCCAGCGGCTGCGCGACGCAGGCTGACGCGGCCTTGCCCGCAGACCCCGGAAAACCGCCGATCCTGGGCGATATCGCCGCAGGCTGTCGCCTTGACACACCTGGGGGGCGTCATTAAGGTCCGCCGCGCTCGCGCGTGGGCAGGACGCTTCCCGTGGACCTTTTCTATCGCCCTGACGGACCTGTCGAG
>JAHCKJ010000063.1 GCA_026125835.1 Sphingopyxis sp. | reverse complement strand
CGACGCCGCGCGGAATCAGCTTGAAATCGCCCAGCCCGCGCACGCCGATCCGGTAATCGACCTTCATCGGCGCGGCACCGCTCCAGTCGACAAAAGCGAAGGTGCCGGAATTGCCGGTCGAAAGCAGCCCTTTGCCCGGCTGGAGCGCCAGCGCCGTGCCGTCGACGGCCAGGCTGTTGCCGTCGACCAGTCCGCGCGCATCGCTGATGCCAAGCCGCACTTCGGCACGGTCGAGCATCAGCGCCTCGCGCGCGACGCCGTACCGGGCGATGTCCGCGGGCAGGACAAATTCGGCGCTGCCGACGACCTGGCTTTCATACACGACCGTCTCGTAAATCGCTTTCTTGCGCTTTTCCGGTTTGATCGTGACATCGGCCTTGTTGGTTTGCGGCGAGAGGTACAGGTTGCGGATGGTGTTGACGGTCCGCGTCACATCCTTGCCATTTTCGTTGACCGTGGTCGTTTCGGTGGCGCGATAGGGGATGACGATCACCGGTCCGGCGATCGTCTGTTGTCCGCCCCACCCCTGGCCGATCGACGCTTGCGCCGTTTCGGCCTGCTGCTGGCGGTCCCAGAGCAGGCCATAGATCATCAACAGCGGCACCATCAGGGCAACGGCAATCAACACCGCAATCACCAGCTTGACGCCGGGGCTTCGCTCGCTGCGCGCGGGCGGGACGGGAGGAACGGAAACGCTTTGAGAGGCTTGCGTCATGGGGGACAAACTCCGCTGCTTCATTTCGTCGATGAAATTGCACGGTTCATCGATACGGTCAAGCAGGTTGAGCTGAAGCGTATTTCTCGCCTCTCGCGCACGAAAAAGGGGGCGGCCTCCCCCGAAGCCGCCCCCTTCGCGCGTGGTCGCTGACCCGCTAGGCGATCAGAAAGAAAAGCCCAGCGTGAAGACCACGGTTGGATCGTACAGCGTATCGACCGCCTTGACGCCCGTCTTTTTGACGTCGGTATCGATATATTGGACCTTGAACGTCGCCGGACCGGCCGCAAAGGACGCACCCAGCATCCAGTCGAGATATTTGCCGTCGGCCGATACGGCCCCCAGCGACCCGTCGGTATAGCCGAGCGAGGCCAGCAAGGTCACCGGCGAATTGGGAATACCCGATTCGAGGCCGAGGTTCAGATAGATATTGTCCTCGCTGCCCAGCGATTTCTGGTCAGGGGCGTAGGCGACGGTTGCGGTCGCGCCGACCGGACCCAGCGTGTGCGACAGCTTGCCGATAAATTCGACATAATCGCTCGGCCCCGCAAAGTCGCGGTTGCCGGGATACATATAATAGGTCACACCGGCATCGATCGTCGTGCCCGACGCGATCTCGGCGGAATAGCCTGCGAACAGGTCGAGCTCGAACTTGCCGTATAGCGGGCTGTCGGGCAGCGACGAACCCCAGACACCGGCGTAAAAGCCGCTTTCATGGCTGACCGACAGGGTCGGCTGGACGGCCACCTTTTCGTTCGACAGCGAAATCCCGCGGAACCGGTAATCGGAAACAACGTCGATGCCGCCCGAAAGCGTGAACGGACCGCTGGCTTCTTCCTGGGCAAGGGCAGGCGTCGACAGCGCCGACGCGGCGAGCAGCATGCCGAAACACGCTTTGGTCAGAAACTTCATGGGTGATCCCCCTAGTGAAAAAACGGATCGTCCCAGCCTGCTGTACGCTGTCCACGCCTCTTTGAGCGGGCCTGTGACGTCGAACGATTCGAAATTGCCGATTTTGCTGCGCCGCACAAATGAAAATTGCGTCGATTGCCGATTCCGCGACAAACTGTGTCTTTCGCGCAACAGACCAAAGCGGGCGCACAGGCTTTGCCAAGTTGCGGCGGGGCGGCTAAAGAGCGGCGGCTATCCCCTCTCGATCGAGCCCGAAATATGAGCGATCAAAACCCCGGCCTGCGCCCCTGGCGCGACATTGCGCGGCGCCAATGCCGCCAGATCATGGTGGGCAACGTCCCGGTCGGCGGCGGTGCACCGATCACCGTCCAGACGATGACCAACACGCTGACCAGCGACCCGGTCGCGACGATCGACCAGATCCGCCGCTGCGAGGAAGCGGGCGCCGACCTGATCCGCGTGTCGTGCCCCGACACCGACTCGACCGCGGCGCTCGGCAAGATCGTCCGCGCCGCGCGCATCCCGATCATCGCCGACATCCATTTCCACTATAAGCGCGCGCTCGAAGCCGCCGATGCAGGCGCCGCGTGCCTGCGGATCAACCCCGGCAATATCGGCAGCAGCGAGCGCGTCGGCGAGGTCGTGCGCGCCGCCAAGGCGAACGGCTGCGCGATCCGCATCGGCGTCAACGCGGGCAGCCTCGAAAAAGACCTGCGCGAAAAATATGGCGAGCCCTGTCCCGAGGCGCTGGTCGAAAGCGCGCTCGATCATATCAAGCTGCTCCAGGACCATGACTTTCACGAATATAAGGTCGCGGTGAAGGCCAGCGACGTATTCCTCGCGGTTGCGGCTTATGCGCAGCTCGCCGACGCGGTCGACTGCCCGCTCCACCTCGGTATCACCGAAGCCGGCGGGCTGGTCGGCGGCACGGTGAAGAGCGCGCTTGGCATCGGCAATCTCCTCTGGGCCGGGATCGGCGACACGATCCGCGTCAGCCTGTCGGCCGAGCCCGAGGAGGAAGTGCGCGTCGGCTATGAAATCCTGAAATCGCTGGGCCTCAGAACCCGTGGCGTCCGCGTCGTGTCCTGCCCCAGCTGCGCACGGCAGGGTTTCGACGTCATCCGCACCGTGCAGGCGCTCGAAGAAGCGCTCGGGCACATCAAGACTCCGATGTCGCTCTCGGTACTCGGCTGCGTCGTCAACGGCCCCGGCGAGGCGCGCGAAACCGACATCGGCATCACCGGCGGCGGCAACGGCAAGCATATGGTCTATCTCTCAGGCGTCACCGACCACCATGTCGCCGACGCCGACATGATCGGCCATATCGTCAAGCTGGTCGAAGCGAAGGCGGCGGAGATCGACGCGGGCCGTGCAGTCAGCATGGACGTGACGCACGGCAAGGCTGCCTGAGCGCCCGATCGCTTTAATACCTTAGCTCGGTGCATCTGATATGAACCGTTCGCCCCGAGCTTGTCGAAGGGCCGTTCTTTCTCTTGGCGCCGCAAGAAGAAGGTCGGTGCTTCGACAAGCTCAGCACGAACGGATTTGAAGCGGATGCGGACTTAACGCGCCATGCTCGATGCGCGGACCAGCGGCGGCAACCCGTCCATCACCGCGGTCAGTGCCAGCGCATTTTCGCGCTCCATCGCGCTATGCCCGGCGTTGGTGACGACGTAGGACACCGGTTCGGCCCCCGCTGCGCGCAAGGCCGCGACCAGCCGCGACGCCTGGGTCAGCGGGCACACCTCGTCGAACCGCCCGTGGACGATATGAACCGGGATCGCCGCCAGCGTGGCGATATGGTCAAAGAAATGCCCCGCGGGCAGGAACAGGTTGTTGGCGAAATAATGCGCCTCGATCTGCGCAAAGCACAAGGCGAAGTCCGCCTCGCCAAACTTGCCGGTGTCGGCGGTTTCGGGGATCATGTTCGAAATCACCCCCTCCCACAGCGACCAGGTCAGCGCCGCGTGCAGCTGCCTGTCCTTCTCGGCGGCCGTTGTCGGCACCATGTCAAAGATCGCCTTGTACGATGCCATCACGTCGCCGCGTTCGGCCGGCGTCAGGATGTTCAGCAGCGCCGCCCATTCATCGGGATATTTGATATACGCCCCCGGTGCGGTCAGCCCATATGGATCGGCATCCCAAGTCGCGGCGTTGCCCTGATACAGATAGTCCAGATCCTCCGCGGCACCCAGAAAGATGCCGCGCAGAATCAGGCTGGCGCAATGCGCCGGATGTGCGATTGCATAGGCCATCGCCAGCGTGCTGCCCCAACTGCCGCCGAACACATGCATCGGCCCGGTGATGCCCAGATGGTCGCGCAGTTTCTCGATGTCGCCAATCAGATCGGCGGTCGTGTTCTTGGCGAGCGCGGCCGCCGGTCCCACTGCCGCAACATTGGGCTCGCTTTTGCCGCACCCGCGCTGGTCGAACAGGATCACGCGGTAGCGCGCGGGATCGAAAAAGCGCGCCATCACGGGCGCACAGGCGCCGCCGGGGCCGCCGTGCAGGAACATGACCGGCTCACCCGCCGGATTGCCATATTCTTCCCAGTAAATGCGGTGCGCGGGTGCGCGATCGACCTCCAGCCAGCCGAAATTCAGGCAGGGCGGCTGCGGGTAGGCCCAGTCGTCGCCGATCTTGCTGCTCGCCTGAAGCCGGGAAAAATCCATCGCCGCTGTCCTCGCTGATGCCGTCGGGGAGCACCGGCTTAACCGCCGCAGCCGCCATGTCCACCCGGTACGCCGCACTATGCCGCGTCGTGAAAGATCACCCCCAGCGTATGGCGCGCGCCCGACCGCACTTCGCTCACCCCATGCCGCATCGCCACGCGGTAGTCACCGCGGCTGCCCGCGACAGGCCGTTCGTTGACGGCAAAGATCACCGCATCACCCTTGCCCAGCGGCACGACCGCGGCGCGAGATTGCATCCGCGGCCGCTGCTCGGTCAGCACGAACTCGCCGCCGGTGAAATCGTCGCCCGGCGCCGATAGCAGCACCGCAACCTGCAACGGAAAAACCTCTGCACCATAAAGATCGCGATGCAGGCAATTATAGTCGCCCGGTCCATATTGCAGCAGCAGCGGCGTCGGCCGCGCCTGCCCCGCCGCATGGCACCGCGCCAGATAGTCGTCATGGTCGGCGGGAAAGCGCAGCTCGCGCCCCATCCGCTCGTGCCAGCGATTGGCGACCGGTGCGAGCCGCGGATAAAGGGCTGCGCGCAACTGCGCGACCAGCGGCGGCAGCGGATAGGCGAAATAGCGATATTCGCCGCGCCCGAACCCGTGGCGCGCCATCTGGACATGGCTGCGGAATAGCGACGCCTCGGAATAGAACGCTACCGCCGCTTCGCATGCGGCGGCCGGCAACAGCCCCGGCAAGACCGCCCATCCCGCCGCGTCGAGCGCGGCGGTGGCGGCGGTCCAATCGGCTGCGCGGACGCGCGCCGCGACGGGCAGGTCATTCGTTTCGATCATCCGCGCCGCCTATCGTTTCGCCCGCCGGTCGACGCTCCGAATCTTGCGGTCAAACGCGCGCCCTACGGCTCAACAGCCGGACGAGCTCGCCGCCATGTCCGCGGGCCAGCGCAATTCATACGTCACCAGAAATCCGTCATGGTCCGACAGCCGCGGACCGCTGGCGCCGCCGTCGAACACCGCTTCGACGCGGATGGGCCGCACCGCAAGCTGTTCGCCATTGGCGAAAAATTGCAAATCCTGCGTGTCCATCCACGGTGCGTCGCCATCCCACGACATGCGGACGTCGCACCCCGATTCGGGGTCGATGCAATGTTCGTGGACCAGCGTCAGCGGATGGTGCTCCGAAAAGCTTTCCCATCGTATTTCCGAATGGCGCATGTTGAAATCGCCGCCAAAGATCAGCGGCACCGCGACGTTTTCGGTCGCCGCGATGAACGCAGACGCAATCTCCGCCTGCCGCGCATGGGCTTCGCCATTGCGCCGGTCGGAGACCCGCGACGCCCGGCGGGAATTCATGTGGGTATTGTAAATGTCGACCGGCGCCGGCACCCCCGGCATGGCAACCCGCGCCAGCATGACCCCCTTGTTCGACAGGCAGTCGAAACCGGCGCAGGCGCGGCGGCCATAAGCGGCGGCGGCGCTCTCGACGATCGGAAAGCGCGATGCGATCGCCAGCCCGCCGCCCAGCAACCGGATGCCCAGCTCGCCCTTCAGCGGCTTGGCGTTGCCGGCCATGGGGTCGACGCCACGGACGAAGGCCCGCGTCGTGCGGCGCGGCCCCGGCACGATCGCCGGGTAGCCGCTCGCGGCGACGGCGCGCTTGGCGGCACCGCTGAACATTTCCTGGAACAGGATGATGTCGGCGCCGCTGCCATCCGCGCGCGCGGCGTTCAACCGTTCGCCGATTTCTTTCAGTTCCTTTGCACGCCCGTTGCGCGCGGGCCAGCCCAACCCTTCCAGATTATAGGTGAGCACCGACAGCGTCGTAGTCGCCTCCCGGCCGTCTGCCGACCGGGTGACCGTCGCGGCAGGAGCGGCGTCGCACGCCATCACGCGCAGCGGCGGCGCCGTACCGCAAGCCGCTAGCGCCAGCCCGCAGGCACCGACCCAGCCGGTCAGAAAAATCTTCGATCGCGCAACGCCCTGGCTCACGCCCGCCGCATAACCGATCCTTCGGTGGACGTCACCGCTGTTTCACGGGCGCCGGTTGCTTGTGGCCAACGCAAAGAAAAAGGGGCCGCCGGAGCAGCCCCTTTTCCTGTTCGATGAACCGAAGCCTCAGTCCTTCAGAAAGTCGGGCACATGGCCCTGGTCTTCCGGACCTTCGCTGCGTTCGCGGCGGGGGCCGCGGTCGGCGCCACCGTCACGGCGCGGACCACGGTCGCGGCCGCCGCGGCCACGGTCGCCGCCGTCGCGGCGGGGACCACGGTCACCACGATCACCCCGGTCGCTGCGCTCGCGCGGTT
Organism: Sphingopyxis sp.; assembly: GCA_026125835.1. Classification (GTDB taxonomy): domain Bacteria; phylum Pseudomonadota; class Alphaproteobacteria; order Sphingomonadales; family Sphingomonadaceae; genus Sphingopyxis. The sequence continues at coordinate 3,055 of JAHCKJ010000063.1, read as the reverse complement.
CGCGCGCGGGGCGCGTGTCTTCCAGCTCCTCGCCGGTTTCCTGGTCGACGACGCGCATCGACAGGCGAACCTTGCCGCGCGGGTCGATTTCGAGAACCTTGACCTTGACTTCCTGGCCTTCGGACAGGACGTCGGCGACCTTTTCGACGCGCTCGTTCTTGATTTCGCTGACGTGGACCAGACCGTCCTTGCCGCCCATGAAATTCACGAACGCACCGAAATCGACGAGGTTGACGACCTTGCCGTCATAGATTTTGCCGACTTCGGCTTCCTCGACGATCCCGGCGATCCACTTGCGCGCGGCCTCGATCTGGCTGAGGTCGCTCGACGAAATCTTGATCAGGCCTTCGTCGTCGATGTCGACCTTGGCGCCGGTGGTCGCGACGATCTCGCGGATCACCTTGCCGCCGGTGCCGATGATGTCGCGGATCTTCGCCTTGTCGATCTGCATCGTTTCGATCCGCGGCGCATGTGCCGACAGTTCGGTGCGCGCTTCGCCAAGCGCCTTGGCCATTTCGCCCAGAATGTGCGCGCGGCCTTCCTTGGCCTGGTTCAGAGCCGCTTCAAAAATCTCGCGCGTGATGCCCGCGATCTTGATGTCCATCTGCATCGTGGTGATGCCTTCGGACGTTCCAGCGACCTTGAAGTCCATGTCGCCGAGGTGATCCTCGTCGCCCAGGATGTCGCTGAGGATCGCATAATCCTTGCCTTCGAGGATCAGGCCCATCGCGATGCCCGACACCGGCCGCTTGATCGGCACACCGGCGTCCATCATCGCCAGCGACCCGCCGCACACCGACGCCATCGACGACGAACCGTTCGATTCGGTGATGTCGCTGGTCAGGCGGATCGTATAGGGGAACTCGTCCTTCGTCGGCAGCACGGGGTGCAGCGCGCGCCAGGCGAGCTTGCCATGACCGACTTCGCGGCGGCCCGGCGCCCCGAAGCGGCCGACTTCGCCGACCGAATAGGGCGGGAAGTTATAGTGCAGCATGAAGTTCTGGTACGACAGGCCGTTGAGGCCGTCGATCATCTGCTCCGCATCCTTGGTGCCAAGGGTACAGGTCGCGATCGTCTGCGTCTCGCCGCGGGTGAACAGCGCCGAGCCGTGCGCGCGCGGCAGGAAGTGCGTTTCCGACACGATCGGGCGAATCTGCGTCGTCGTGCGGCCGTCGATGCGCTTGCCGTCCTTCAGGATCGCGCCGCGGACGATTTCGGCTTCCAGCTTCTTGGTCAGCTTGATGCCCGCCATCACGCTCTGCGGGTCGAGTCCGTCGGCGACAAACTGTTCCTTCGCCTTCGCGCGCGCTTCGCCCAGCGCGTTCGAGCGGGCCGACTTGTCGGTCAGCTTGTAGGCGGCGGCAATATCCTTGCCGATGAGTTTCTTCAGCTTGTCCTTGAGCGCCGCATTGTCGTCCGACGACGCCATTTCCCAGGGATCCTTGGCGGCCTGTTCGGCGAGGCTGATGATCGCCTTCACGACTTCCTTACAGGCATCGTGCGCGAACATTACCGCGCCGAGCATGACCTCTTCCGACAGCTCATTGGCTTCGGATTCGACCATCATCACCGCGTCGTGCGTCGCCGCAACGACGAGGTCGAGGTCGCCTTCGGCCACCTGTGCGTCGGTCGGATTGAGGATATATTCGCCGTTCAGATAACCGACGCGCGCGGCGCCGATCGGACCCATGAAGGGTACGCCCGAAATGGTGAGCGCGGCCGACGCGGCGACCATCGCAAGGATGTCGGGCTCGTTATGGCCGTCATAGCTCAGAACCTGCGCGATGGCGTTGATTTCGTTATAGAAACCTTCAGGGAACAGCGGGCGGATCGGACGGTCGATAAGGCGGCTGACCAGCGTTTCCTTTTCGGTCGCGCCGCGTTCGCGCTTGAAGAAGCCGCCGGGGATGCGGCCCGCGGCCGAGTATTTTTCCTGATAATGGACGGTGAGCGGGAAGAAGTCCTGCCCGTCCTTCACCGACTTCGCGGCGGTCACGGCGCACAGGACGACCGTTTCGCCCAGCGTCGCCATCACGGCGCCGTCGGCCTGCCGGGCAACCTTGCCCGTTTCGAGGGTCAGCGTTTCACCGCCCCACTCGATCGATACTTTTTTCACGTCAAACATGTGGTTTCCTTCGCCCGCCGGGCCCTATGCCGGGCGGGGCCTCTGTGTCCGGGCAATCCGGCCCGGGGCGGTGTAGGGCGTCTGTCTGCCCCATGGCGGTCCCGCCGGATGCGGGAGCGGCCCTGTGGCCCGGCATTTTGCGCGGAGCCAATATGACAGCGGCCCCGGAAGTCCGGGGCCGCCAGAAATTCTTACTTGCGAAGACCCAGCTTCGCGATCAGCGCCGAATAGCGGGCCTCGTCCTTCTTTTTCAGATAGTCGAGGAGGCTGCGGCGCTTGTTGACCATCATCAGAAGGCCGCGGCGGCTGTGGTTGTCCTTGTGATGCGCCTTGAAATGCTCGGTCAGCGTGTTGATGCGGTCGGTCAGGATGGCGACCTGGACTTCCGGCGAACCGGTATCGCCCTTTTCGCGGGCATTGTCCTTGATGACTTCGGCTTTGCGCTCGGCGGTAATCGACATATTCATTCATCCTCGAACATCATGGCTTACAGATTGAAGCCCCGCACGACCTTCAGCGTCCCCGCCGAAACCTCGATCAGCGCCACGGGCCGGTTTTCGGCGTCGCGTCCCCAATAGAGCCCGTCCTGCGTGCTTCCCCCGGTCCAGATGCGACCCTGACGGATCGCCCCTGCCGCTTCCGGGGAAAGGTCCAGAGCCGGGATGTCGACCAGCCCTGCCTCGAGCGGCAGAAATACTTCTGATTGCGCGGCCCCTTGGCCGAATGCATTCAATTTGTCCAGCGAAATCGCCTGTGACAGGTCGAACGGCCCGGCCTTCGTACGGCGGAGCATGGTGACATACCCGACGGTGCCGACGGCGCGCGCGATGTCGCGCGCAAGGCTGCGGATATAGGTGCCCTTCGAGACATGGGCGGTGAGGGATATTGAATCAAGCCCTGCCCCTGTCCCAGCATCGTCACCCCGGCGAA
>JAHCKJ010000062.1 GCA_026125835.1 Sphingopyxis sp. | reverse complement strand
CCTTCACCCGCACCCTCGCCGATGCTATTCACGGCGCAAAGGAGATCGCCGCATGAGCTGGCTCGACCGCGTTCGCAACGCGCTGCCCTTCGGGGCCAAGCGCGATACCGCCGACAATCTGTGGCACAAATGCCGCCAGTGCCAGCAGATGGTGTTCGTCAAGGAATGGGAAGACAATCTCAACGTCTGCCCGCGTTGCGACCATCACGACCGCATCGGCGCGAAGGAACGCTTCGCGCAACTCTTTGACGGTGGTGTCCACGAGCTGATCGCCGCCCCTGCGGCGCCCGAGGATCCGCTGAAGTTCCGCGACACCAAAAAATATGTCGACCGCATCAAAGCGGCGCGCGCGCAGACGGGTGATCGCGACGCCTATCAGAACGCCTTTGGTCGCATTTCGGGCCAGAGCGTCGTGATCGGCGTGCAGGACTTTGCCTTCATGGGCGGATCGATGGGGGTTGCGGTCGGCGAAGCCTTTGTCGCGGGGGTCGAAAATGCGATCAAGCGCGGCGTCCCCTATATCGCGATTACCGCTGCGGGCGGCGCGCGGATGCAGGAAGGCACGCTGTCGCTGATGCAGATGCCGCGCGCGACGGTCGCGCTCGCCCGCCTGCGCCGCGCCGGGCTGCCCTATATCGTGCTGCTGACCGATCCGACGACCGGCGGCGTGACGGCCAGCTATGCGATGCTCGGCGATGTGCAGATCAGCGAACCCAAGGCACTGATCGGCTTCGCGGGCCAGCGCGTGATCGAAAACACGATCCGCGAAAAGCTGCCCGAGGGCTTCCAGCGCGCCGAATATCTGCTCGACCACGGGATGATCGACATGGTGGTGCATCGCAAGGAGCTGCCGGAAACGCTCGGGCGCCTGATCGGTTATCTAGCGCCCGAAAAGGCGGCCTGACCCAATCCGCCCTCCCCTTCAGGGGAGGGCAACGAGACTTGCCAGCTTGCTGGCTAGTCGCAGTGGGTGGAGTTCACCGGCCTTGCACAAGGCTGCTGAACCCCACCCCAACCCCTCCCCTAAAGGGGAGGGGCTTGCGAAAGCCCCGCAAGAATGCCCGACCACGCCCACTCCGCCGACCCCGCCGTCCAGACCCAGCTCGACCGCCTCGCCGCGCTCTCACCGGGATATGGGGCCCCGAACGCATCGCGCCGAACTCTGCGCGCGCCTCGGCAGCCCGCACAACCAGCTGCCGCGCACCTTCCACGTCGCCGGCACCAACGGCAAGGGTTCGACCTGCGCATTCCTCCGCGCCATCCTCGAAGTGCAGGGGCGCCGCGTCCACGCCTACACCAGCCCGCACCTCGTCCGCTTCAACGAACGCATTCGCCTCGCCGGAACGCTGATCGACGACGCGCTCCTCGCGGTGCTGCTCGAGGAAGTCCTCGACGTCGCCGCCGACTTGCAAGCCAGCTTCTTCGAAGTCACCACCGCCGCGGCCTTCCTCGCCTTTGCCCGCACTCCCGCCGACGATTGCATCATCGAGGTTGGCCTGGGCGGCCGCCTCGACGCCACCAACATCATTCCGGCGCCAGCGGTGTGCGGCATCGCGTCGCTCGGAATCGACCATGAGGCATTTCTGCTCGCGCCGGAGGATGGCGTGCCTGCTGAAGCCATCGAACGCATCGCTTGGGAAAAGACCGGCATCTTCAAACCCGGCGCGGCGATCGCCACGCTGGCCTATTCCGATTCTGTGATGAAGCTGGTCCGGGACCGCGCCGCAGCGGTCGGTGGCATAGTCTATGCGGAAGGCGACGATTGGTCGGTGGAGCCTATCCAGTACGGCTTTCATTGGACTTCCGGATCGGGTGCCGTCGCGCCGACGTTACGCCCGCGCATGGCGGGTACACACCAGATGCGCAACGCGGGGCTCGCAATCGCGATGTTGCGCCGTGCCCCCGGCGCCCAACCGACCGACGACGACATTGCAAAGGGGGTCGCCGCGGCCTTCTGGCCCGGGCGCATGCAGCGGCTGGGCATCGGACCGCTGACAAACCTGCTCCGCGACGGCACCGCAATCTGGCTCGACGGCGGCCATAATCCCGACGCGGGGGCGGCGCTGGCGATGGCGCTGGCCGATCAGCCGCCGCTGCACCTTGTCTGCGGGCTGCTCAAGAACAAGGACGCCATGGGCTTTCTGCGCCCCTTCGCTGATCGCATCGCGTCGTTCCAGGCCGTTCCCATCCCGGACCACGACCATCATGACCCGAAAGATCTCTGCCATTGGGTACAACGCGAATTGCGCATCGCCGACGCGCAGCCCTGCGACGATGTGGCGGCGGCGCTGGCGTTCATCGCCGACCATCGCCCGCCCGCCGACGCGCTGATCTGCGGCTCGCTTTACCTCGCGGGCGATGTTTTGCGCCGCAATGGCGAACTGCCGGATTAGGCGGTGCGCGCGGGTCTGCCCGTCCAGGCGAGGACCGCGCCGAGCCCGAAGGCGAGTATCGACGACGTCATCACATAACTCGCCAATTCGAGCTGCTGCGCGAGCAGAACCCCGACCAATCCCGCCACGATCAGCACAAAACCGGCGATGCGGACCGGGCCCACGGGCTGCCGGAGCCGCGCTTCGTCGACCGTCTCGGTCTGGCGGACGCCCTCGACGACATAGCCCTTGCTCCACAGCAGCCACAGCAGCAGCATACCCGAATGGCGGCAACAACCGTGAAGCCCCCAGAAGCCGACCCAGCCGACATTTTCCGCCACAATGCCCGCCGGTCCCGCCATGAACGTCCGCCCTACCCCGGCAAAGGACGACAGCAGCGCGAACTGCGTCGCCGTATAGGCAATGTTGGAAAGCCCCGACAAATAGGTCGCAAACACGGTCAGCCCCATGCCGCTCGTCAGATTTTCGGTGACGATGGCCGCAACCAGCATCCAGTAATTGTCACCCGTCGCGGCCAATATCATGAACATCACGTTCGAGAACATCATCAGCAGCCCCGAAACCAGCAGCGCGCGCCCCATCCCCAGCCACAGCAGGAACGGTGCGCCAAGCGCCGACCCGACGATCAGCGCGCCGAACCCCCACAGCTTGTTGGCAGAGATATAATCAAGATCGGCAAAGCCCAGATCGACGATCATCGGGCCCAGCATCGCCTGCCCCATCGCGTCGCCGACCTTGTACACCAGCACGAAACCCAGGATCAAAAATGCCCCGTGACGGGTCAGGAACTCGCGGAACGGATTGACCACCGCCTCGGTCAGCCATTGTCCCGCTTTCATTCCCGCCGCTTGCTCGAAGCGGTCGATGAACTTGCCCGGGCCGGCCCAAAGCGCGCCGAGTATCGCCGGCACGATACAGAATGCCGTCAGGCCGTAGGCGGTCGCCCAGCCGAGCCCCAAACCTTCGCTTGATGCGAAATAGATCGTTCCGGCGCCCGCAATCAGATTGCCGGTGCGGTAACCGAACTGGTTGGTTGCAATCCCGTGGGCGAATTCCTCTTCTTCGAGAATCTCGATGCGGTAGGCGTCGATCACAATGTCCTGCGTTGCCGACAGGAAAGCGGTGATGAAGGCCCAGATGGCAAACTGGCCGATATTCCCCGGCTGCGGATCGCTGGCGCCCAATTGCCAGATCGAAACGAACAGCAAGGCCTGGATGAAAAACAGCCAGGCCCGCCGCTGCCCGAACAAGCGGGTCAGGACAGGAAGCGGCAATTTGTCGATCAGCGGCGCCCACAGAAATTTGATCGTATAGGGAATGCCCAGCGCGACAGCGAAACCGATCGTCGCCTTGTCGATGCCGACCTTCGCCAGCCAGAACGTCATCGTCGCGACCAACAGGGTCAGCGGAAACCCGCTCGAGACACCGAGCAGGAACGTCACCAGCGGATTTTTGCGCAGATAGGGACGAAACGCCGGAACCGATAGCGCCACGACGACAAGCCCGACGAGCACGGCTACAAAAATCAAGAACCGGATCAGATCAACCGACATGCTTAAGCTCCCCCGCATCCTCGTTCCGGGATGCCATCACTTCGACCGATTGGCCTAAAGCGTCGCGGGCAAATTGGAAGCAGCGATTTTTCGGTTGGTCGCGCTCAGGCGGCTTCGGGCCGCCAATAGGTGACCAGCCCGCTGACCTTGCGCGGCATCCTGTTCTGGCAGGTCATCGTTTCCACCGCGCGCAAAGCGGCCACCAAAGCCGATGCGCTATGCGGTTTGGCAAGGCATGCCACCGCGATTTCGGCGGCGTCTTCGGGGCATTGCCCGGTCACCAACAGAACCGCGATGCCGCGGTCGCGCGCCAAGCGGGCAACCTCGCGTCCGGTCATATGCCCGGCAAGCCCCAGGTCGAGCACCAGCGCATCGATCGGTTCGTCGGCGATGATGGGGACCGCGGCCTCGCCCGAATCGACCGTTGCCACGATGTCATACTCCGCTGTGTTTCAGGCGTCCGCTCGTTGTCGAACGCTACCAGCGGATCATCCTCTCGATGATCAGCAGCCGCTTGATGCAGGACGGGCGGGACGCGAAGAGCATAGGGTCTCCCTTTAGTCGCGCCATGACGTGCCCGGCGCCGTCGTGCAAGATTGCTTCGGCTTCCCATCGACGAAGCGACACGTTTCCGGCTATGAGCGTGGCCACAGAGCAACAGTCGTTGCCACATAACGATAAGAAAGCCGCACCCGTTCCCATGCCCACCCGCCGACCTCCCCGATCGTCATCGCGTTCCGCGACCAGGCCCGCCAGCGATCGCGACGCCCAAAAAGGACGCCGTGCCGCGCGCGGCGCCGCGGCTGCGCTCAAGACCAGGCCGACCGAAGCCGAGCGTGAAGACGGGCCGCAGCGGATCGCCAAGCTGCTCGCCCGCGCCGGGATCGGATCGCGCCGCGACGTCGAACGGATGATCGAGGAAGGCCGCATCGCGCTCAATGGCGAAGTCGTCGCGCAACCCGCGCCGTTGCTCGCCTCGCTCGACGGCCTCACCGTCGACGGCAATCCGGTCGCCAAGCCCGTCTCGACGCGCCTTTATCGCTTTCACAAGCCTGCGGGCTGCATCACCGCGGCGCGCGACCCCAAGGGCCGCAAGACGATTTACGACCTGCTCCCCAAGGATCTTCCACGGCTGATGCCGGTCGGCCGTCTTGACTATAACACCGAGGGTTTGCTGCTGCTCACCAATGACGGCGCCTTCAAGCGCCAGCTCGAGCTGCCCGCCAGCGGCGTCGAGCGCACCTACCGCGCGCGGGCATTTGGCGATATCAGCCAGGAACAGCTCGAGGAACTGGTGATGGGGATCGAGATCGACGGGATCCGCTACGGCAAGATCGACGCCAACCTCGAACGCCGCACGGGCCGCAACCAGTGGATCGAAATGACGCTGACCGAGGGCAAGAATCGCGAAGTGCGCAAGGTGCTCGAACATTTCGGTTTGCAGGTCAGCCGCCTGATCCGCACCCGCTATGGCGCGTTCGAACTCGACGGTCTTCCGATGGGTGCGGTCGATGTCGTGCCACGCGACGAATTGTTCAAATTCCGCCGACATATGGGCTGACGGCGATGCGAGTGATTTCAGGCGAATGGCGCGGCCGCAAACTGCTGGCGCCCAAGGGCGACGCGACGCGGCCCACCGCCGATCGCACCCGCGAAACCTTGTTTTCTATGCTGACCAGCCGCCTGGGCAGTTTCGAGGGGTTGGTCGTCGCCGACCTGTTCGCAGGATCGGGCGCGCTGGGCATCGAAGCCTTGTCGCGCGGCGCCGCCACCTGTCTGTTCGCTGAGCAGGACCGCGACGCGCTCGACGTGCTGCGCGGCAATCTGTCCACTCTGGGAGCCACCGCCCGCGCCGATGTCCGCGCCGGATCGGTGCTCGGCCTTGGTCCGGCGCAACGCACCTATGACCTGCTGATGCTCGATCCGCCCTATGGCACCGGCGCCGCCAGCGTCGGGCTGGACAAGCTGCACCGCCTCGGCTGGATCGGCGCCGACAGCTGGGTATCGGTCGAAACCGGACAAGGCGAAACCGTCGACGTCGCGGGCTTTACCGTCGACGCGGATCGCAAGGTCGGTAAAGCCAAGCTGACATTGCTGCGTCTCGCGTAACAACCTGCCGCGCCAAGCTGGACAGCGCCGCCGCTGTTCCCTAATCGTTCGCGCGTGACCATGCCCCCTGCCTCCTTGCCCGACCTGCCCCCGCCCGACCCTTCGGACCCGCCCTATCTGCACGGATTGAACGGACCGCAGCGGCAGGCGGTGCTGACCACCGAGGGACCGGTGCTGATGCTCGCCGGCGCCGGCACCGGCAAGACCGCGGCGCTCACCGCGCGCCTCGCGCATATCATGGCGACGCGCCGCGCCTGGCCGTCCGAAATCCTCGCAGTGACCTTCACCAACAAGGCGGCGCGCGAGATGCGCGAGCGGATCGGGCGGATGATCGGCGACGCAGTCGAAGGGATGCCATGGCTCGGCACCTTTCACAGCATCGCGGCGAAGATGCTTCGCCGCCACGCCGAACTGGTCGGGCTGCAAAGCAATTTCACCATCCTCGACACCGACGATCAGCTCCGCGTGCTCAAACAGCTGATCCAGGCCGAAGGGCTGGACGAGAAGCGCTGGCCCGCGCGCCAGCTCGCGGGGCTGATCGACAAGTGGAAAAACCGCGGGCTGACGCCTGCCGACCTCGATGCTGCCGACAAGGAGGCCTATGCCGACGGCAAAGGACAGCATTTCTACGCGCTCTATCAGGCGCGGCTGAAGACGCTCAACGCTTGCGACTTCGGCGACCTTCTGCTCCACATGCTGGTGATCCTGAAGACGCACCGCGACGTGCTGGACCGGTATCAGAGCCGCTTCAAATATATCCTCGTCGACGAATATCAGGACACCAATGCCAGCCAGTATCTCTGGCTCCGGCTTCTCGCGCAGCAACGCAAGAATATCTGCTGCGTCGGCGATGACGACCAGTCGATCTATAGCTGGCGCGGTGCCGAGGTCGCGAACATCCTGCGCTTCGAAAAGGATTTTCCGGGCGCGACCGTGATCCGCCTCGAACAGAATTACCGCTCGACTCCGCAAATCCTTGCCGCCGCATCGGCGCTGATCGCGCAAAACTCGGACCGGCTCGGCAAGACGCTCTGGACCGATCTCGACGCGGGCGACAAGCTGCGCGTCGTCGGCGTCTGGGACGGCCCCGAAGAAGCGCGGCGCATTGGCGAGGAGCTCGAAACGCTCCAGCATCGCGGGATCAGCCTCGACCGCACCGCGATCCTCGTCCGCGCGCAGTTCCAGACGCGCGAGTTCGAGGACCGCTTCATCGCGATCGGCATGCCCTATCGCATCGTCGGCGGTTTCCGCTTCTACGAACGCGCCGAAATCCGCGACGCCCTCGCCTACCTCCGCCTCGTCCAGTCACCCGCCGACGACCTGGCGTTCGAACGCATCGTCAACGTCCCCAAACGCGGGCTCGGCGACAAGGCGCTTGGGCGTATCCACCAGTTCGCCCGCGCCGAACGCGTCGCGCTGTTTCATGCCGCAGCAAGGATCACCGAAACCGACGAACTCACTCCGCAGGCGCGCCGCCAGCTCGCCAATTTCGTTGCGATGATGCGCGGCTGGCAGGCGAAGGCGAACGAGCTGTCGCACCCCGAGCTGACCCAGCTGATCCTCGACGAATCGGGCTATACCGCCATGCTGCAGGCCGACCGCAGCGCCGAAGCCGCGGGGCGCCTCGAAAACCTGTCCGAACTTGTCCGCGCGATGGAGGAATATGAGACACTCGAGGAATTTCTCGAGCATGTCAGCCTCGTCATGGACCGCGACAATGACGATCAGGTCGAAACGGTGACGATCATGACGATCCACGCCGCCAAAGGCCTCGAATTCGACCATGTCTTCCTCGCCGGCTGGGAGGACGGCGTTTTCCCGTCGCAGCGCGCGATGGACGAGGGCGGCACCGCCAGCCTCGAAGAGGAACGCCGCCTTGCCTATGTCGCGATCACCCGCGCCCGCCAGCGCGCGAGCATCTATCACGCCGCGAACCGCCGCATCTATGGCCAGTGGATGAGCAGCATCCCCAGCCGTTTCATCGCCGAAATCCCGCCCGAGCATGTTGACAGCGAAAACAGCTTCGGCGGCGGGCAGAGCCTGTGGCGCGCCAACTGGTCGGCGCAGGGCGATCCCTTCGCGCATGTCGCCGAACGCCAGCCGTCGCGCATCATGACGCGCGGCCCGGCATGGCAGCGTGCGGTGGCCGCGTCGAACACCGTCGCCCACGCGCCCGCGCCCTCCGAACGCGGTCCCGCCGCGTCGGTCGGCGCCAAGCCGCGCGCCGACCTCGCGATCGGGCTGCGCGTGTTTCACGAGAAGTTCGGCTATGGCGAGATCATCGACATCGACGGCAACAAACTCGAGGTGGAATTCGACCAGGCCGGGTCCAAGCGCGTACTCGACAGCTTCGTCCGCACCGCCTGACCCCCGTCCTTTCGGGCTGGCCTCGCCCTGATCGCATTGCTATTCGCAACCGAAATATCGGGAGGATAGCTGAAAATGAGCAATGCGGGCATGGACGCCGACATCTACGACGCCTTTATCGAACAGTTGCAACGCTATGTCCGCGAGCGGCTGATCCCCGCCGAAGACCGGCTTGAGGAGCTGGGCCGCGTTCCCGACGACATCCTTGCGGAAATGCGCGACATGGGGCTGTTCGGCGTGACGATGCCCGAGGAATATGGCGGCGCCGGCATGAACATCAGCCAATATGTCGGCTTCATCCGCGAACTTGCCTATGCCGCACCCGCCTATCGCTCGATCGTGTCGATCAACATCGGCATGGTGTGCAAATCGATCCTGGGTTTCGGGACGCAGCAGCAGAAGGATCATTGGCTGCCGAAGCTCGCGACCGGCAGCATCGCCGCCTTCGGCCTTACGGAACCCGACAGCGGCTCCGACAGCGCGGCGATGAAGACCCGCGCGGTGCCCAGCGGCAACGGCTATGTGCTGAACGGCACCAAACGCTACATCACCAACGCGCCTTTCGCCGACGTCATCCTCGTCATGGCGCGCACCAACGCCGAAGCGCTCCCCAAGAACGCGCATGTCAGCGCCTTCCTGGTGCCCAGAGACGCACCGGGTGTCTCGATCGGCAAGCCCGACGGCAAGATGGGCCAAGCGGGGTCGCAAATCGCCGACGTGATCCTGGAGGATGTGCATGTCGATGGCGACGCGCTGCTGGGCGGCGAGGAGGGCATCGGTTTCCGCGCCGCGATGCAGAGCCTCGACAACGGCCGCCTGTCGGTCGCCGCCGCCAGCGTCGGCTATGCCAAGCGGATGCTCGATACGGGGCTGCAATATGCGATGGAACGCAAGGCATTCGGCGAACCGATCGCCAATTTCCAGCTGATCCAGGCGATGCTCGCCGACAGCAAGGCCGAAATCTATGCCGCCGACTGCATGTTGAACGACGCCTGCGCGCGTGCCGACCGCGGCGAGAAAATCCTTGTCGAAGCCGCCGCAACCAAGATGTTCGCCAGCGAAATGTGCGGGCGCGTCGCCGACCGCGTGGTGCAGATCCACGGCGGCGCGGGTTATCTCAAGGAATATCTGGCGGAACGCTTCTATCGCGACTGTCGCATTTACCGCATTTACGAAGGGACGACACAGATCCAGCAGCTCGTCATCGCCAAGAATATGCTCCGCGACTACGAAGCGAGCCACTGATCACGATGTTTTGCCGTAGCGTCCGC
>JAHCKJ010000061.1 GCA_026125835.1 Sphingopyxis sp. | reverse complement strand
CTGGTGATCCAGTGAGCGTCACCGGAAAATCGGTCAAGGCGATGAAGCCGCCGGCCGCCCCGAACACCGAGGCGGCCGATGCCAAAGCGTCGCTGTTGCTGCGCAAGGCAGAGGGCAGCTATGCCTTTCCGGCGCTCGACAGCGTCGCGGTCCAGTTCGCGCGCAGCCTGCGCGATCTGGTCCGTGCGCTGGGCGCCCCGTCGGTGCAGGTCGAACGCGGTGAAACCGCGACGATCAGCTTTGCCGACTGGGCCGCGGCGTCGGCGCCCGCGATCTTCTGGCGCTATCATGCGCCGCCGCTCAAGGGGCCGCTGCTGCTCGCCGCGCCGCGCCCGCTCTTGCTCCAGCTCGTCGATATTTTCTATGGCGGCAAAGGTGCCCCCGCGGGCGAGCGCGAGGAACTGACCGACGCCGAAGACCGGTTCGCCGCACGGCTGGGCCGCGACATGGGGCTTCAGCTCGCCGCCGCCTGGCGCAGCAAGCTCGGCCTCGAACCCGAACTCGATTGCGTGACCTGCGACGCCGCCAAGCTGGCCGCGGTGCGCGCCGACGACGAATTGTTCGTGCAGCGCTTTGTGCTCCGCGGCGCGCCGTTTGAAGGGCGCACGGTCACCTGCGCCTATCCGCTCGCCGCGCTGCGCGGGATTGCGGGCGCCGAACCGGCGACCGAGATTCCCGGCGCCGCCGATCCGGCATGGGCCGGCGCGCTGCACAAGGCGCTGCGCGAGGTTCGGCTGCCCGTCCGCTCGGTGCTCGCGCGTCCCGAGATCAGCCTTGTCAAACTGTTGGCGCTTGATGTCGGCGACATCATCCCGATCGGGATGCCGCGCCACGTCCCCGTCACCGTTGCCGGACGCAGCTTCGCGCTCGGCAGCATCGGCGAAGCCAATGGCAACGCCGCCATCATGATCGAACATATCGAAAAAGGACCCAACCATGACTGACCTGAGTGACGCGCCGACGGCGCCGCGCACCGAACGCCGCGACAGCAAGAATATCGCCGCGGCGCCCAATTTCGACCTGCTCGCCGGCGTTTCGCTGCGCGTGTCGGTCGAGGTCGGATCGACCTCGATGACGCTCGCCGAGCTGCTCGCGATCGACGAGGGCAGCGTGATCGAGCTCGACCGCGCCGCAACCGACCTGCTCGACATCTATGCCAATGGCACGCTGATCGCGAAGGGCGAGATCGTCAGCGTCGACGGCCGTTACGGCATCCAGGTCGCCGAAGTCGTCGCCCCGGCGCGCGGCCTCGAAGGTTTCGAGCGGAGAGCCTGATGCTGGAATATATCCTCCGCTTGGCTATCCTGCTGCCGCTCGTCGGCGGCATGGCGTGGGGCAGCCTGTGGCTGTGGAAGCGCGTCCAGATGGGTGTGCCGCTGGTCGGCGGTGCCACCAAGGCGCGCGCGGTCGAGATGGTCGATGTCCTGCCGCTCGGCCCGGGCTCGAAGCTGGCGGTGGTCGAATTCGCCGGTCAGCGGATCCTGGTTGCGGTGTCGCGCAACGGTATCACGCGCATCGCCGACGATGCGCGGGGAGATTTTCATGTCGACTGACCGTCGCTTCTGGCTTCGCGCCGCTGCGCTCGCGGGCGGCGCCGCGCTGCTGGTCGCCGCGCCTGCCGCTTATGCGCAGACCGCCGACGGGCTCAGCCGCGCGGTGAACGACATCGGCGGCGACGGCCGCCCACTGTCGCTGTCGTTGCAGATTCTGGTCCTGATGAGCCTGCTGACGGTGCTGCCGTCGCTGCTGCTGATGATGACCAGTTTCACCCGCATCATCATCGTGCTGTCGATCCTGCGCCACGCGCTCGGCCTGCAACAGACGCCGCCGAACCAGGTGCTGGTCGGATTGAGCCTGTTCCTGTCGCTGTTCGTGATGCAGCCGGTGATCAGCGAAGTGAACCGCGTCGCGATCGAGCCATACGGCCAGGAACAGATCGACATCGGCGAAGCGGTGTCGCGCTCGGGCGACGCGCTGCACGGCTTCATGATGCAGCAGACGCGCAAGAGCGACCTGATGATGTTCGCGAAAATCGCCAAAGCGCCAACCTACGCCAGCCCGAAGGACGTGCCCTTTTCGATCCTCCTTCCGGCGTTCGTCACCAGCGAACTCAAGACCGCATTCCAGATCGGCTTTCTGATCTTCCTGCCCTTCCTTGTCATCGACCTGATCGTCGCCTCGGCGCTGATGTCGCTCGGCATGATGATGCTGTCGCCGACGATCATCTCGATGCCGTTCAAATTGCTGCTGTTCGTTCTCGTCGATGGTTGGGCGTTGACGATGGGCTCGCTCGCTGCGTCATTCGGCACCTAGGGGCTGCGCAGGATGGAAACCGACTATTTCATCGGCATGGCGCAGCAATCGCTGTGGATTCTCGCCTTGGCGGCGGCACCCTTGTTGTTGCCGGTGCTCGTGATCGGGGTGCTGCTCGGCATGGTGCAGGCGGCGACATCGATCAACGAACAGACGCTGACCTTTGTCCCGAAACTGATCGTCGCGGCGATCTGCCTCGCGATCTTTGGCGGCAGCATCCTGGTGCTGCTCACCGATTTCACGCGCGATATTTTTGCGCAGATTCCGGCGCTGGTGCGCTAGCGCGACCGTGAACCCCGCCGACATCCCCAATATCGAGGCGATGCTCCAATTGTGGATGCTCGGGATGATCCGGCCGGGCGCCGCGTTCGTCGCCGCGCCGGTTTTCGGCGCCGCAAATATCCCGATGCAGTTGCGGTTGGTGATCGCGCTCGCCGTCGGCGTCCCGTCGGTGGCGGCGTCGGGGATGGCGCTGCCAGCCGAAGGCATCGTCTCGGTCCCGGGACTCTTGTTCGTGATGGGCGAGGTCGTCATCGGGCTGGGCATCGGCTTTGTGCTCCAGATGGGCCTCGCCGCCGCGCTGCTCGCCGGTGAAGCCATCAGCAACGCGATGGGATTGGGCTTTGCCTCGATGGTCGATCCGCTGGGCGGCGCATCGAGCTCGGCGATCGGCCAGTTTCTGTCGATGCTGGCAACGGCGCTGTTCCTTGCCGCCGATGGCCATCTGGTGCTGATCGGCATCATCGTCGACAGCTATGTTGCACTGCCGCCGGGCAACGCCTTCCCCTCGTTCGACGCGATCGGCGGCGTGCTGCGCTTTGGCAGCCTGATGTTCGCCGCCGCGCTGACCATCGCGATGCCGGTCGGCTTTATCCTGATCCTGGTCCAGATCATCATGGGGGTGATCGGCCGTTCCGCGCCCGCGCTCAACCTGTTCGCCGTCGGCATCCCGGCAACGCTGCTGGCAGGCATCGTCCTGCTGGGCGTCGCCACTCCGGCGATGGCCGAAGCGATTGTCCGCATCCTGTCCGACGCGCTCGACGCCGCGCGCGCCTTCGCCGGGCTCTGATCGATGGCAAACCAGCCCGAGAAGGACCAGAAGACCGAACGGCCGACGGCCAAGAAGCTCGCCGATTCGACCCGCGAAGGCGATGTACTGATGTCGCGCGAACTGGCGACCGCGCTGATGATGCTGGCGGCAGCCGGCTGGATCATCGCGGCGGGCGGATGGTTCGTGCAGTCGGCGGGCGATCTCGTCCGCCGCGGCCTGACGCTGACCGCAGCCGACGTTGCCGATTTCGCGCCGGGCGAAGCCCTGATGCGTAACGGCGCCGAGATTCTGCTGCCGCTCGCCAGCCTGTTTGCGCTGGCGCTGGGCGCCGCGGTCGCCGGGCCCGCACTGCTCGGTTCGTTCGGTTGGCGCGGCAAGGCGCTCGCCTTCAAGGGCAGCCGGATGAATCCGGCGGCAGGCCTGAAACGCATATTCGGCCTGCAGGGCGCGACCGAACTCGGCAAGGCGCTGGCGAAGGTGCTGCTGCTCGGCACCATCGGCTATTGGCTGGTTGCCCGCAACCTGCCGGCGGTCATGACGATGGCACAGGCCGACCTGCTGGCCGCGGTCGGGCTCGCCGGGCAGGCGATCGGCCATGCCCTGCTGATGATGGCGGGCGGGCTGGTCGTGATCGCGCTGATCGACGTGCCCGTCCAATGGTTCCAACGCAACAAGCGGCTGATGATGAGCAAGCAGGAAGTAAAGGACGAGATGCGCCAGACCGATGGCGCCCCCGAACTGAAGCAGGCACAGCGTCAGCGCGCGCACGAGATTTTGAGCGGATCGGCGCGCAAGGCGGTGTCGGAGGCGACCGTGGTACTCACCAATCCGACCCATTTTTCGGTGGCATTGCGCTATCGGCCGGGTGTCGATGCAGCGCCGGTGGTGGTCGCGCGCGGGCGCGGCGACGTCGCCCTGTCGATCCGCGAACTGGCCCGCGGCGCCCACGTCCCGCTGCTCGAATATCCGCAGCTGACCCGCGCCATCTATTTCACCGCGCGCGCGGGACGCGTGATTCCGGAGGAATTGTTCGTCGCCGTGGCGACGGTGCTCGCCTTTGTGTTCCAGCTCGAGCGCATGGTCGCCGAAGGTACCGCGCCACCCGCCGTCGATGTCCCGCCATCGCATCGCTTCGACCCCGAAGGTCGCCGACAGGCTTAAACGACGGCGCGCGCGGCCGTTAACAGATGCGAAGGATATCTGCCATGGTCAGTTCAATCGCCGCCAGCCTGGGTTTCGGTTCGGGCATCGACATGAAAAAGCTGGTCGAGGACCTGTCGGCGGCATCGCGCGATCCCAAAGTCGCGCGGATCGCCTCGCTCAACCAGCAAAACCAGGCGCGGATCAGCGCGCTGTCGCAGGCGCGGTCGAACCTCGACGGCTTTGCCGACTCATTGAGCCAGATGGTCAGCGACGGCACTCTGCGCAGCACGCCAACGGTATCCGACCAGAGCATCCTGGGCGCCACCAGCCGCGCCGGGCTGTCCGCCGACAGCTTTGCCGCGACGGTGGTCGTGAACCAGCTCGCACGCGCGCAGACCAATTATTCGGCGGTTGTGGCCAGCCGCGCCGCCGCAATCGGGACAGGGACGATGACGCTGACCGTGAACGGCGTGGCGACAACGATAACTGTCGGGGCGGCCAACAACAGCCTCGACGGCCTGGCCAACAGCATCAATGCCAGCGGCGCCGGGGTCACCGCATCGATCATCGCCGACGAAGGCGGTCACCGGCTGATCCTGAAAGGGCCGACCGGAGCGGTGAACGCCTTTACGCTCACTGCCGATGTCGACGCCGATCCGGCGCTCGCCGCCTTCACCACCGGCGGCGGGATGACGCAGGGACAAAGCGCCGCCAACGCCGAGTTCACGATCGACGGGATCGCGTTCAGCCGCGCGTCGAACATCGTCGACGACGTGGTTCCGGGCATGTCGCTGACCCTGAAAAAGGCGGCACCGGGCCAGCCGGTCGATATCGGCGCCAACCGCCCGCTCGACATGATCAAGCAGACGGTTGGCGATTTCGTCGCAGTCTATAACCAGCTCAAGAAGAGCGTCCTCGCAGCATCGGGCATGGCCGGTCCGACCACCTCGCTCCGCGAACTGGAACGCGAATTGGCGACGCTGGTCGGACAGGTCGTTACCAGCCACCCCACGATCAACAAGCTCAGCGACATCGGCGTATCGACAACCAAGGACGGTCTGCTCGCGGTCGACGAGGCCAAGCTTGCGAAGGCGCTGGAAACCGACGCCGGGGCGGTCGAGGCCTTGTTCAACCCCCGCCGCGACGGCGGTCGCACCGAGGCGAGCGACCCCGGTATCGCCTTTGCCCTCGACGCGATCCGCGACAGGGCGGTCGGCAACAACGGCGTCATCGACCGTGTCAGCAAATCGCTGGCGGCGCGGAAAGACAATCTGGCCGGGCAGCTCGAAACGGTCGAGATGCGCGAGAACGCCTATCGCGCCCGGCTCGAGAAACAATATGGCTCGCTCGACGCCAAACTGGCCGCGTTCAAGGCCACCCAAACCTATCTTGAACAACAGATCAAGATGTGGACCAACTCGCGTAACGACTAAGGGCTTTGACCGTGACCGCTACCGCCTCGACCGTCCGGGCGACGGGACAATATCGCCGTTTGCAGCACGAAAGCCGCGCCGCCGCCGCCGACCCCGTCGAGCTGGTGACGATGCTGTACGACGAGCTGGAGATTGCGCTTGGCGTGCTGGGGGCCATGGTTCGCCAGGGCCAGCGCATTTCGGCAACCGAGCCGGCACACCGCGCCCGCGCGATCCTGATCGGGCTCGATGCCGGACTCGACCATGATGCGGGGGGCGACGTCGCCGCCGCGCTGTCGCGCGTCTATCGCAGCATGCGCCGCAAACTCGACGATGCCGTCTTGCAAAACGACGATGCGGCACTCGCCGACCTGCTCGAAGGGCTGCTGACCGTCAGCGCGGCCTGGCGCAAGCTGCGCTGAGCGCGGCGTTGGCCTACCTCGTTTATCCGGGAAATTGGGTACCCGGCCGCCCTAGGTGGGGACGGGCGGCCGGGTGATCGGGGGCGGACCAGAGCCCCCTATTTTCAGCGGCTGCTGAAAACTGGTATGATATGGTCAGGCAGCCTGCTGCTGCACCCCGTATTTGCGCATCTTTTCGATCAGCGTGGTGCGCTTCAGCGTGAGCAGGCGCGCCGCTTCGGAAATGATGCCGTCGGCCAGGTCGAGCGCGACGTGAATCTGTTCGAGCTCGATTGTTTCGATCTCGCGCTTCAGGTCGATCGGGCGACCCGGCGCCGGCGTCTTGGCATGCGGTGCCGCAGGGGCAGGTTCATCCGCGCTGGCCTGCACCGCGGCCGGACTGCTGGGGACAGCCGGTCGCGGTGCAAGCGCTGCGGTGGGGTTCAAAAGGACGGCGACGTCGCCCGCGCCCAGCGTCTCGCCGCCGTGCAGCACGCTGGCGCGCTCGACGAAGTTGCGCAGTTCGCGGACATTGCCCGGCCAGCGATGCTGCATCAGCAGCGCCAGCGCATCGCCGTCGAAGCGGCACTTGGCTTCGCCCGGCATCTTGCGCTGGAAGTGGCGGATGAGCGCGGGAATATCCTCGACGCGGCTGGCGAGGCTGGGGACCTGCAGCACAACCACGCCGAGCCGGAAGAACAGGTCTTCGCGGAACTTGCCGTCGGCGATCGCGGCGCCGAGATCCTGGTGCGTCGCCGAAATGACGCGGACGTCAACGGCCTTGACCTCGCTGCTGCCGACGCGGACGATCGTCCGTTCTTCCAGCACGCGGAGCAGTTTGACCTGCATGTCGAAGCGCATGTCGCCGATTTCGTCGAGGAACAGTGTGCCGCCCTCGCTCGCTTCGAAATGGCCGATGCGGCGGGCGTGGGCGCCGGTGAAGCTGCCTTTTTCATGGCCGAACAATTCGGATTCGATCAGGTCGCCGGGAATGGCACCGCAGTTGATCGCGGAGAAAGCCTTGCCCGAACGGACGCCTTCGTCGTGGATGGCGCGGGCGACAAGTTCCTTGCCCGATCCCGACGGACCGCAGAGCATGACCGACGCGTTCGACCGGGCCACACGGCGGATCATGTCGCGCAGCTGCGCGGCGGCCGCGCTGCTGCCGATGATCAGCGTCTCGAGCGCCGGATTGCTGTTGTGCCCCACGGTCATTTCGGTCTCCACCGCGCCCCCCAATTCGGCGCCTTTTCGATGACCCCAGAAATTGACGAAAATGGTAAACAAAAGATTATCCAACTACCTCTAACCCATTCAAAACAAAGGGTTATTGCCAGAACGGATGTATTGGCCCTGCATTTGCGTCGTTAACGATCGGATATGCTGCCAAACTGGCACTAATTGCCTGCCGCGGTGCGCCAGCCGAGGGTGATCGAGATGCGGCGGTTGCGCGGATCGAAATGGTCCGAGGGGACATAGGGTTCGCGGTCGGCGACGCCCTCGATGCGCTGGAAGCGCGTCTTGTCGATGCCGCGATACTCGAGAAAGTGGCGTGTGACCTCGGCCCGGTCGACCGACAGCCGCCAGTTGTTGGTTCCCGACGCGGCCGACCAGGGCGCCGAATCGGTATGGCCGCGGATCATGATCTGGTTCGGCATTTCGGCAACCGGTCCCGCTATCTCGGCGAACAGTCGCGCGCCGGCCGGGGTCAACTGGCTGGTCCCGATGGCGAACATCGAAAAATCGGCATCGTCGACCACGTCGATGCGGAGCCCCTCGACCGTTTCGGTAAAGCGCAGGTTGCGGGCGAGCCGTTTCAGTTCACCCTTCGCCTGGATGCGCTCGGTCAACGCGCGGGCAACCTGCTGGAACCGCAACCGCTCGCGTTCGCGGCCCGACGCTTCCTTGGGGCCGCCGACGGCATCGCGGGGGATCGTCATGGTTTTGGTTCCGGTCTGCGCCGCGCCATGCGGATATTTGTCGGCCGCAACGAGCGAATCGCCACCGAAAAAGCCGTTCGATCCGGCGGTGTCCTGTTTCGACTGGACGATGGTCGGCGCGAAATAGTCGGCGAGCGCCTTGCGCTGCTTTTCGGTGGTCGCACCGAGCAGCCACATCAGCAGAAAGAACGCCATCATGGCGGTCACGAAGTCGGCATAGGCGACCTTCCACGCGCCGCCATGATGGCCGCCATGCGCTTCCGCGATCACTTTTTTGACGATGATCGGGCGCGGCGGAGTATTGGGACGCGCAGCCATCAGCGGCCACGCATTCCGTCGAACACTTCGGCAAAGCTCGGCTGGTTCGAATGCTCGACCCCCGACCGAGCGGCCTCGATCACCAGCGGCTGCGGATGGCCGTGCAGCGAGGCGATGATGAGCTGTTTCACCGTGTGATAGATCGCGCCGTCGCTTTCGATCACGGTGCGTGCGCGCGTTGCGAACGGACCGACAAAGCCGTACGCCAGCAACACGCCGAGGAAGGTGCCGACGAGGGCGGAGCCGATCATGCCGCCCAGCACCTCGGGCGGCTTGTCGATCGATCCCATCGTTTTCACGACCCCAAGCACCGCCGCGACGATGCCGAGCGCGGGCAGTGCGTCGGCAAGGTTCTGCAACCCGTCCGCGGGCTTGATCGCATGGTGATGATGATTCTTGAGCGCCGCGTCCATGACATCCTCGACCGCGTGCGGATCGAGCGTTCCCGACGACACGACCACCAGCCGCAGCGTGTCGCAGATCAGGTGGATCAGCGTGTCGTCCTTGAGCAGCTTGGGATATTGCTGGAACAGGGCCGAGTTTTTCGGATCCTCGATATGCGGTTCGACCGCCACCGGGCCTTCGGTCCGCATCATTTTCATCAGGGTCGACACGAGCAGGATACAATCGAGATAATCCTGCTTCTTATACTGCGGCCCCTTGAATACTTTGGCGAGCCCGCCGGCCAGCGCCTTCAGGTCGGCGCCCGAATTGCCGATGATGAGCGAGCCCATGGCCGCGCCGCCGATGATCAGCATTTCGTGCGGCAAGGCGTGCATGACGGGGCCGAGGTTGCCGCCGGCCAGCGCAAAACCCCCGAACACCAGCAGGATCAGTACGACAATGCCGATAGCGGGAAACATGCGGGAGCAACTCCATTCGGGCCAGAAGACCCCAAATATCACGACGTCTTGATGATTAACGGCAGCCGCGCCGCGAGATTGAGCGCAATCAGCGCAAAAGATCGAACAAGGTCTGGCGGTTGATCTTGGCAAAGGCCGCTTGCGCGGCGCCGAGGGTCAGATCCTGCGCATTGAGCTGCGCGATCGCGACGGTGAGGTCGGTGTCCTCGACCGCCGAACGTTCGTCCTTCAGCGTGATATCGCGCGCGGCCAGCGTCTCGCCGATCCGCTCCAGCCGTCCGCCGGCCAGACCGATTTCGGCATGCCGGTCGGCCAGATGCCCGATTGCGGTCGACAGCCCGGTGAGCGCCGCCCCCATCGCGGACTTGTCGCCCGCCGCAACGGCTGCCGCTGCATCGCGGATTCCGACGGAAATGCCATTGCCGCCGACCACGAAAACGTCGGCAGCGGCAGGG
>JAHCKJ010000060.1 GCA_026125835.1 Sphingopyxis sp. | reverse complement strand
GCTACTCTGGATTGCTTCGCTGCGCTCGCCATGACGATTTATTGGACAGGCGTCACCAGATTCGCGGTCAGCTCCGCGACCATCTCGGCGCGCAGCGGTTTGGCCTGATTGTCGGTGCGGCACACGACCACCGTGTCGCAGGTCGCGATGCAGCGGCCGCGCTGGAACATCGCCTGGACGATCGTCCAGCTCGAGGTGCCAAGGCGCCCGATGCCGGTCGCGATCTCGACCGGATCGGGGAAATTGCCCTCGGCCAGATAATTGATCTCGACCGCGGCGACCATCGTGCGCTCGTTGGCGGGGCGCTCGCCGAGCGGGCGCACCTGGCGGTTGAGCAACACCCGGCCGCTTTCAAACAAGGCGGCAAAGGCCACATTGTTGAGGTGGCCGTTGATGTCCATATCCTGAAAGCGCGTCTGGAAGCTTTCGCAGACCGGATAGCTGGCGACATCGAGCCGCCAGCCTTCAGGTTTCGGCATATCAGCGCGGACCCATGCGGATGCCGCCGTCGAGGCGCACGTCCTCGCCGTTGAAATAGCCGTTCTCGATCATGCAGAGCGCGAGCGCCGCATATTCGGGCGGGTTACCGAGGCGCTTCGGGTTGAGCACCGACGCGCCGAGCGCGTCGCGGACATTCTGCGGCGCGCCCGCGAGCAGCGGGGTGTCGAAGATGCCGGGCAGGATCGTATTGACGCGGATATTCTCCGACGCGAGGTCGCGCGCGATAGGGAGGGTCATGCCGACGACGCCGCCCTTCGACGCCGAATAAGCCGCCTGGCCGATCTGGCCGTCCTCGGCCGCCACGCTGGCGGTGTTGACGATCGCGCCGCGGTCGCCGTCTTCGGTCGGGTCGAGCGTCAGCATGCCCGCCGCCGACTTGGCGATGCAGCGGAAGGTGCCGACGAGGTTGATCTGGATGATCCAGTTGAACGCATCGAGCGGGAAATGCTTGATGCTGCCATCTTCCTTCGAGCGGCTGGCGGTCTTGATCGCATTGCCGGTGCCGGCGCAGTTGACCAGGATCCGTTCCTGGCCGATCGCTTCGCGCGATTTGGCGAAGGCAGCATCGACCGACGCGTCGTCGGTGACGTTGCATTCGCAGAAGACGCCGCCGAGTTCTTCGGCGAGGGCTTTGCCCTTTTCTTCCTGCAGGTCGAAGATCGCGACCTTGACGCCTTTTGCAGCGAGCGCGCGCGCGGTCGCGGCGCCGAGGCCCGAGGCGCCGCCGGTGACGACGGCAGATACGGTGGAATCGAGTTTCATTCAGGCATCCTTTCCATAAAATAAACACGTGTTCCGGCGAAAGCCGGAACCCAGGGCGTCAGAACGCAATGTCGGCGCCACATCGCCCTGGGCTCCTGCGTTCGCAGGAGCACGTAGCGAGGTGAAAGCCGTTCGACGATGGTGACGTTGGCCTGGCCGCCGCCTTCGCACATCGTTTGCAGGCCATATTTGCCGCCGGTCGCGTCGAGCACGCCGAGCAGGGTCGCCATCAGCTTGGTGCCGCTGGCGCCGAGCGGGTGGCCGAGCGCGATCGCGCCGCCATGCTGGTTCAGACGCGCATGATCGGCGCCGAGATATTTGAGCCAGGCGAGCGGCACCGGCGCAAACGCCTCGTTGACCTCATAGGCATCGATATCCTCGATCTTCATGCCCGCGCGCTTCAGCGCCTTTTCGGTCGCGAACAACGGTTCTTCGAGCATGATCACCGGGTCGCCCGCGGTCACCGACACATGGTGGATGCGCGCGCGCGGGGTCAGGCCATGATCCTTCAGCGCCTGTTCGGAGACGATCAGCACCGCCGACGCGCCGTCG
Source organism: Sphingopyxis sp. (assembly GCA_026125835.1). Taxonomy (GTDB): domain Bacteria; phylum Pseudomonadota; class Alphaproteobacteria; order Sphingomonadales; family Sphingomonadaceae; genus Sphingopyxis. The sequence continues at coordinate 8,371 of JAHCKJ010000060.1, read as the reverse complement.
CAGATCTGGCTCGACGACGCGGCGGTGATCGTGCCGCCTTCCTGCAGCAGCTTGACGCCCGCGATCCCTTCCAGCGTCGCGTCGAAACGGATGCCTTCATCGACGACGTGCGTCTGGCGGCCTTCGGGGGTGTCGATGTCGAGCCCGACGATCTCGCGCTCGAAACGCCCCGCCTCGGTCGCCGCCTTGGCGCGGCGATGGCTTTCGAAGGCATAGGCGTCGAGGTCGTCCTTGGTGAAGCCGTGCTTCTTGACGATCATTTCGGCGCCCATGAACTGGCTGAACATGATGCCGGGATATTTCTCCTCGAGCCGCGGCGATTTATAATTGCCCATGCCCTCTTTCATATAGAGCATCGCGGTCGAGCCCATCGGCACACGCGTCATGCTTTCGATGCCGCTGGCGAGGACAATGTCCTGCGTCCCCGACATCACCGCCTGCGCCGCGAACATCATCGCCTGCTGCGAGGAACCGCACTGGCGGTCGATCGTCACCGCGGGGATCGAGTCGGGCAGCTTCGAGGCGAGGACGGCGTTGCGGCCGACGTCCATCGTCTGTTCGCCGCCCTGCATCACGCAGCCGGTGATGACGTCGTCGATCGCCGCGGCGTCGAAATCGTTGCGGTCGGCGATCGCGTCATACACCGCCGCGCCAAGATCGACGGGGTGGACACCCGCGAGCTTGCCGCCGCGCTTGCCACCCGCGGTGCGGACGGCGTCGACGATATAGGCTGTGGCCATGGGGATAGTCCTTTCCTTCAGGGGGCGCAATAAATAGGGACAGTCCCTATTTATTGCTCTCGCGCCGTCAGAGCTTGCGCCCGATCAGTTCCTTCATAATCTCGTTCGTGCCGCCGAAGATCCGCGTCACGCGTGCGGCGCGCCAGGCGCGGGCGATCGGATATTCGTTCATATAGCCCGCGCCGCCGAACAGCTGGAGGCATTTGTCCATCACCTCCCATTGCAGGTCGGTGTGCCACAGTTTTGCCGCGGCACCCTCTTCGGGGGTCAGCTCTTTCTTGAGGTGGCGAGCGAGCGCCCAGTCGAGGTGCGCCCAGCCGACCTGCAATTTCGCCTTCAAATCGGCGAGCACGAAGCGGCTGTTCTGGAAATCGAGGATCGGCTTGCCGAACGCCTTGCGCTCGCGCGTATATTCGACCGTGTCGTCGAACGCGCGCTGCGCCGACGCCTGCGCCGAAACCGCGATCGAGAGCCGCTCCTGGGGAAGCTCGCTCATCAGATAGATGAACCCCTGCCCCTCTTCGCCGAGGCAGTTGGTGATCGGCACGCGCACGTCGTTGAAGAACAGCTCCGACGTGTCGGCCTCGTCCTGCCCGATCTTGTCGAGGTTGCGCCCGCGCTGGAAACCCTCGCGGTCGGCCTCGACCAGCACGATCGACACGCCCTTCCACGCGGGCTGGGCGTCGGGATCGGTCTTGACGCAGACGAGAACCAGATCGGCGTTCTGGCCGTTGGTGATATAGGTTTTCGACCCGTTGATGACATAATGATTGCCATCCTTTTTTGCGGTCGTCCGCATTCCCTGCAGGTCGCTGCCGGTGCCCGGTTCGGTCATCGCAATCGCGGTGATGACCTCGCCCGACACCATCTTGGGCAGCCAGTGCGCCTTTTGCTCCTCGCTGCCGTAACGGACGATATAGTTGGTGACGATGTCCGACTGGAGGGAAAAGCCCGTTGTCACGCGGCCATAATAGGCGCTTTCTTCGTCGACGATCGCATTATAGCCGAAGTCGAGGCCGAGCCCGCCATATTCCTCGGGCACCGTGGGGCAGAGCAACCCAAGCTCGCCCGCCTTGGGCCACAAGCTCTTGGGCACGATGCCGTCCTCGGCCCATTGCGCCTGGTTGGGGGCGACTTCCTTTTCGAGGAACTGGCGCACCGTCGAACGGAACGCCTCATGATCGTCGGTATAGGCGGTGCGCGAGAGGCTATCGAGCGACATCAGTTTCCTTTCCCTTGGACGCGGCCGAACGAAGCCGGGGAGTCGGCCGCTTGATTGACCGCCAACAGACCTTACGTTTACGTCCACGTCAAGTAGAAATGCCGCTACGGCATGAAAGTTTTGGCGTCGCCCCCCGCGAAGGCAGGGGCCGCCACCGGTTTACGCAGCGCTGCCGGGTCGGACAGCCAGCGGCCCCCGCCTTCGCGGGGGCGACGAGTAGCAATTGGCAGAGTGAATAGCTTTGCAACCGCTGGGCACCCTCGCCCTCCCGCGCTAGGAACCCGTCATGGTCCAACTCCTCCTCGACGCTGGCGCATTGCTCGGCGAATCGCCCTTTTGGCACGCGCACGAAGCGCGCCTCTATTGGGTCGATATCGAAGGCCGCAAAATCCACCGCACCGACCCGGCGACGGGAACCGACGAGGTGATGGGACTCGCCGAACAGGTCGGCTGCATCGCGCCGCGCGCGAAGGGCGGCCTGGTTGCCGCGCTTGAAAACGGCTGTGCGCTGATCGACGATTGGGGCGCGGCGCCGCGGCCCTTTGGCCCCGCGGTGCTGGCCGACAAGCCGCACCAGCGTTTCAACGACGGTCGGGTCGATGCGGCGGGGCGGCTGTGGGTCGGCAGCCTGACGAGCGACAAGCCGAAGCGCGACGCCGCGCTCTACCGCCTCGATCCCGATGGATCGCTGACCACTGTGTTTGGCGGATTGATGACGAGCAACGGCGCGGCGTTCAGCCCCGACGGGCGCACCCTCTATCATGCCGACACGCCGACGCACTGCGTCCACGCCTATGACGTCGATCCCGCGACCGGCACGCCGGGCGGCAAACGGCTGTTCCACCGCTTTGCCGAGGGCGAGGGCCGCCCCGACGGCGCGGCGGTCGATGCCGAGGGTTGTTACTGGTCGGCGCTGTGGGACGGCTGGCGCGTCGTGCGCCTGTCGCCCGCGGGCGAACTTCTCCAGACGGTCGACCTGCCGGTGCAGCGCCCGACGATGATCGCCTTTGGCGGCGCGGACCTGAAAACCGCCTTCGTCACCAGCGCCGGCAAGAAGCTGACCGGCGAAGAGCGCGCGGCGCAGCCGCACGCCGGCGGCGTGTTCACCTTCGCCGTCGATGTGCCGGGGCTGGCGCAGGAAATCTTTGCCGGGTGAAGCCAAAGCCGACCCAAAACTTGCACATGGCTGTCATATCGGGTTAATCCACCCCCCGACATGGTTTCGTCCGAAACCTTTTCACCGGGAGATTCCGAATATGCCGCAGAGCGCGCCCCGCCTTGCCCGCAAGCTGTCGATCATGCTTGCATCCACCGCGATGATGATGGGTTATAGCCAGATGAGCACCGCCGTCGCCGCCGAGCCCGCCGCCAAAACCGTCCCCGCGGGCCAGAATCCGATGCTGGCGCCGTGGACCGGCCCCTATGAAGGGGTGCCGCCGTGGGACAAGCTGGACCCCGAACTGTTCCCAGACGCGTTCCAGAAGGCGATGGACGAGGTGAAAGCCGAAGTGCAGGCGGTGATCGACAATCCCGCCGCGCCGACCTTTGACAACACGCATGTGCCGATGCAGCTGGCGGGCGATACGATCCAGCGGATTTACGCGCTGTGGGGCGTCCAGACGTCGAACCGCTCGAACGACCGGGTCGAGGCGATCGACGCCGAATGGAGCCCCAAGCTCTCGAAATTCTTTACCGAACTCTATCTCGATCCCAAGCTGTTCGCGCGGTACAAGGCGGTGTACGACGCGCGCAACACCAGCGGTCTCGACGCGCAGCAGATCCGCATCGTCGAGCGCAGCTATGAAGAGATGGTCCGCGACGGCGCCAATCTGTCACCGGCCGACAAGGCGAAGCTGGTCGAGATCAACTCCACGCTCGAGGGCCATTTTTCGAGCTTCTCCTCGAAACTGCTCGGCGACGAGAAACTCTATACTTTCGTCACCGACAAGGCCGAGCTCGACGGGCTGGAACCCGCCTTTGTCGCATCGCTCGCCGCCGCAGCGACGGAGCAGGGCAAGCCCGGCCAGTGGGCGATCAAGAACACCCGTTCGTCGGCGCAGCCGGTGCTGCAGGGCGCGACCAACCGGGCGCTGCGCGAGAAGGTCTGGCGCGCCTTTGTCGGGCGCGGCGACAATGGCGATGCCAATGACACCAAGGCGGTGATCGCCGACGTGCTGAAGCTGCGCCAAGAGCGCGCCGAACTGCTCGGTTTTCCGACCCACGCCCATTACCGCATGGCCGACACAATGGCGAAAACCCCGGAAAATGCGATGGGCCTGATGATGAAGGTCTGGCCCGCCGCGGTCGCGCGGGTGAAAGAGGAAGTCGCCGACATGCAGGCGATCGCCGATGCCGAGGCCAAGGCCGGCAAGGGGCCGAAGATCACCATCGAACCATGGGATTACCGTTTCTATGCGGAGAAGGTCCGCAAGGCGAAATACGACCTCGATGAAAGCGAGGTGAAGCCCTATTTCCAGCTCGACAAGCTGGTCGACGGCATGTTCTGGGCCGCGGGCCAGCTGTACGACATGGGGTTCAAGGAGAATACCGGCACGATCCCCGTGTTCGACCCCAAGGTGCGGACGTTCGAGGTGTTCAACCTCAAGACCAACAAGCCGATCGGTGTGTTCTACCTCGACAATTTCGCGCGCGACGGCAAGCGGTCGGGCGCGTGGATGACGACGTACCGCAGCCAGCAGAAGCTGGGCGGGACGCGCAATGTGCTCGCGTCGAACAACAATAATTTCACCGAAGCGGCGAAGGGCGAGCCGACGCTGATCAGCATCGACGACGCGCAGACCTTGTTCCACGAATTCGGACACGGCATCCATTTCTTGCTGTACGACATCACCTATCCGGCGCTCGCCGGGGTGCCGCGCGACTTCGTCGAATATCCGAGCCAGGTGAACGAAAACTGGCTGATGACGCCCGAAGTGCTGTCGAAATTCGCGACGCATTACCAGACCGGCGAACCGATTCCGCAGGCGCTGGTCGACAAGATCCTGGCGTCGGACACGTTCAACCAGGGCTTTTCGACCGTCGAATATCTCGCGAGCGCAATCGTCGACATGAAATTGCACAATCGCACCACGCCGCCGACCGACATCGCGAAGTTCGAGCGCGAGACGCTGGCCGAAATCGGCATGCCGAAAGAAATCGTCATGCGTCACCGCCTGCCGCAGTTCGGCCATTTGTTCAGTTCGGACAGCTATTCGGCGGGCTATTACAGCTATTTGTGGTCCGAAACGATGGACGCCGACACCTGGGCCGCGTTCAACGAAGCGGGCGGGCCGTGGGACCGCACGATCGCCGACAAGTTCCGCACCCTGCTGCTGATGACCGGCAACGAAACCGACCGCGCCGAGGCGTATCGCGCCTTCCGCGGCCGCGATCCGGACGTCAAGGCGCTGCTGAAAAAGCGCGGCTTTCCGACCGAATAGGGCGAACAAGACCGGAAAGGGAAAGGGGGTCGTTTCGGCCCCCTTTGCTTGTCCGGGCCGGTCCGCGGCGCGGCGCCGCTATCGCATCACAGGGCGATACCCGGCCGGTCGCCGGCTTCGGAAATGGCCCATGCCAGGGCCAATAAAGCCATGCCTGACATGGCGACGAAAAGCGTCGCGGTGGCGCCCGATGGCTCGCCGGCCAGCCAGTCGCGCCAGCCGTCGGACGCGACGAGCGCAGACCACAGGCTGAACCAGCATGTTGCCACGCCGACCGATATCCCGGCACCCAGCGGCCAGGTAACGCGGCGGCGGCCCGTCGGCAGCCGGTCCATCACCGACCGGCAAAATCCGTCATCCGGCACCGGCCCTGCAAATTGTTCGCGCAGCAAAAGGTCGATCGCGTCGTCGATCCCGTCGTTCATTTCCCTTGCTCCTCCTGCGAAGCCGCTTGCCAGTCAGCGAGCAGCGCGCGCAGCTTGGCCTTGCCACGGTTCGTGTGGGATTTCACGGTGCCAAGCGGCATTCCCAGTACATAGGCGGCCTCGTCATGGCTCAGGCCGAGTTGGACAACATGCCCCAGCACGATTTGCTCGATCGCCGACAGGCGGCGCATCGCGCGGTCGATATCGAGCCGCATATCGACCGCATCGCGCCGCACCGGTTCCGGTACGGACGCATCGCCATCCATGTCGCCGGTCGTCGGCGAGCGTCTGCGGCGCGCCTGAAGAAAGCAACTATAGGCGATGCGATAGAGCCAGGTGGAAAAGCGTGCCTCGCCGCGAAACTGGTGCAGCTTGCGCCATGCCAGCAGGAATGTCTCCTGCGCCAGATCGTCGGCCCAGCCATGGTCACCATTGACCAGGCGGCGCAGTTGAGCGCGCACCATGCCTTGATGGCGCCGCACAAGCTGTTCGAACGCCCGCCGGTCACCGGCCAGCAGAACGCGGGTCACCAACGCCTGATCGACGAGTACGCCGGCCGACTGGTCAGTCACGCATATCGTCTCGCCGGTTGAGCCACCAGCTCGCAAAATAGCCAAGGCCGGTCATGAGCGGCAACAGGCCGAGCCCCCACAGGCTCGCCAGTCGCTGCCCGCTGTGGAACTCGAAAGGCAGGGCCAGGAACATGGCGATCAAACCGATCCCGCCGCTGACCAGCACCAGCGCGCGGCGACGGTCGGCGTCGGACGCAGGCGGCTCCGCCAGCAGGTGGTGCGGCAGTTCCACCCCTTTTTCGGCAAGCTGCAGCAACGTGCGATAGCGTTCTTTCGTCAGTTCCGCGCGGTGGCGCAGGAAGATCACAAGGATCGCCACGGGCGTCAGCATCACCAGCGCAGGGATGAAGAACATCACAAAGTCCATCAGCGTCACTCCCCGGAAAAATGCTTGGATAACAGATGTTCGCCAGCGACCATCATGGCTTTTGCCCTTGCGCGGCGAGCAGGTCGGCAATCCGCTCGCTCAGCAGCATGGCGGTCGGCGTATCCCCCTGGTTGCTGGTCACGGCGACTGCCGCCCCGGTTTCCCAGACCATGGCGAGATTGGCGCTCATGCCCGGCGCACCGCCCGCGTGGCCGCGGATGTGGCGGCCGTGCGACACGCGATCGCCAAACCCCGCCGCATATTGGCCCGGCCCCATCGGCACAGCATCTTCAAACATCTTTTGCAGGGTCGCCGGTCCGACCAGCTTGCCGCCGCGCAGCGCGTCCGCGAACCGCAGCAGATCGGCATTGGTCGAATATCCGCCACCCGCCGGGCTGCCCTTGAACGGCAGGGTCATCCAATTGGCCTTCCACGCGGTCGCAAAGGCGCCGTCCTTGAAATAGCCGGTCGCCCGTTTCCCGGTCACATCTTCCTGGCTGTCCCAGCCGCTCGCGGTCATGCCGGCGGGCGCAAAAATGTGGCGCCGGACATATTCGAAGTAATTCTCGCCGGACGCATTCTCGACGATCCGCCCCAGCAAAACGTAGCCCGCATTGCTGTAACTCCAGTCCTTGCCCGGCTCGAACAATTTCGGCTGGCGGGCAACAAGGTCAAGATAGTCGCCCGGATTGACGAACTTCTCGCGCTTCTGAAAGAACTCCGGCACGAAAATGTCACCCAGTCCCGCTGTATGGTGCAACAGCTGCCAAACGGTGATTTTCGCCGCCGCCGCCTGGTCGGGATATTCGGGCACCGCCTCGGCAAGCGTCGTATCCCACCGCAACTTGCCCGTCTCGACAAGCTGGGCGATGGCCACGGCAGTGAACATCTTGTTCATCGATCCGATGTGAAATTTGGTCTGGCGGTCGTTCTTCACGCCAAAGGTGCGGTCCGCCAACCCGCGACATTCGTCGAAGACCACCGCTGCGCCGTCCGAAATGCTGAGACATCCCGAAAAGTCCGCCGTACGCGCAAGCTGGTCCAGCGCGGCTCCGGCCAGCCGGGCGACCTCCGCCTGCGATGCGCCGGTTTTGGGCCACGCCGCATAGAGCGAGGGGTCATCGACCGGCACCAGGTCGGCCATGGCCAGCTTTCCCGGTTGTTCCGGGTCGGGAAGCAGCACGAGCGCGGCGCGTTGCCCGGTCCGCCGCCCCTTGATTGTCACGACCAGCATCCCTGGTGGTCCCTGCGTCCGCGCATCGACAAAATCGACCCCGCCGCTGTCGCGGACCGCCACTGCGAGCTGTTTCACAAAGGCGGCCCGCGCGTCGGCGTCGATCGACGGTGACAGAATGGTCGATGCCCATTGCTGGATGCTGTCGGCGTCATCGCCGTTGATATGCGCGATCATTTGCTGGCCGATCGCGCCGGCAGCGGTGTCGGGTATGGTGTCGCTGACCTGACCGGCGCGCGCAGGCGAACCGGCGACGGTGGCGGCAATTGCCAAGGTCGAAGCCAACAGCGCCGAAAGCAGGCGCGCGGGCCGGATGGATGACTTCATTGTGAGAACCCCTGTACATGCCAAAACGGCCGTTGAATGCAATG
>JAHCKJ010000006.1 GCA_026125835.1 Sphingopyxis sp. | reverse complement strand
GTCAGCGCCGAGACGGTGTACAACCGGCTGATGGAGGCGGGTTATATCGTCCGCTGGCTCCCGGGGCAGGGGCTGCCGCATGCGCTGCGCATGACCATCGGCACCGAGGACGAGACACGCGGGCTGGCAGCGGCGGTCCGCGCGGCGCTGAACGGCTGATGCCACAGGCGGCGAGCGTCGAACGCGTCGCGATCATCGGCCTGGGGCTGATCGGCTCGTCGATCGCGCGAGCTGTCGCGACACGGCTGCCCGATGTAACGGTTACCGGCCATGACGCCAGCGCCGAGGTGCGCGACCAGGCGCGCGCGCTCGGCCTGTGTCCGTCGATTGCCGACGATCCGGCGGCTGCGGTCACCGGCGCCGATCTGGTCATCCTCGCGGTTCCCGTCGGGCGCATGGCCGACGCGGCCGCGGCGATTGCCCCCGGGCTCAAGGCCGGCGCCATCGTGTCCGACGTCGGCTCGTCCAAGGCCGGGGTCGCCGACGCGCTCGCCAGGGCGCTGCCCGATCATGTCGTGATCCCCGCGCATCCGGTCGCGGGCACCGAGAACAGCGGTCCGGCGGCGGGCTTTGCGACACTGTTCGAGGGGCGGTGGTGCATCGTCACCCCCGCCGCCGACGCGCCAAGCGAAGCAGTCGCGGCGCTCTCCGCCTTTTGGGAAGCATTGGGCGCGAAGGTCGACGTCATGGACGCCGCACATCACGACATGGTGCTCGCGGTGACCAGCCATCTGCCGCATCTGATCGCCTATACGATCGTCGGCACCGCCAGCGAGCTGGAAGAGGTGACCGAGAGTGAGGTGATCAAATACTCGGCGGGCGGCTTCCGCGACTTCACCCGCATCGCGGCGAGCGATCCGGTGATGTGGCGCGACGTGTTCCTCGCCAACAAGGACGCGGTGCTGGCCACGCTGCAGCGGTTCAACGAGGATCTGACCGTGCTCCAGCAGGCGATCCGCCGCGGCGACGCTGACAAGCTGGAGGACTGGTTCACGCGCACCCGCGCGATCCGGCGGTCGATTATCGAACAGGGGCAGGATGACGCCGCGCCCGATTTCGGGCGGAAGCACTAAACGACACGAACGGGAATTAGGGGGCTTTATAGCCTTCGAGCAACGCCTCGGGCGGGTTCAGCGCATTGATTGCGCGCCAGACGCGTTCCTCGGCCTCCTCGCGCGGCAGGCCCGCAGGGATCGTCTCCCCGACTTTGTACGTGATCGTCCCGGGCCATTTGACCCAGCGGCGCGGCGGATAGGCGATGCCGCTGTTCACCGCGACCGGGATCACCGGCACGCCGAGCAGGCGGTAGATGCCGGCAAAGCCGGAGCGGAGCGGCGGTGCCAGCCCGTGCGGAATCCGCGTTCCCTCGGCGAACAGCACCAGTGGTCGATCCTTGGTCAGCGCGGCCTTGGCGGCGTTCAGCATCGCGCGCATCGCCTTGCCGCCGCCGTCGCGATCGACCGGGATCAGGCCATAGAAGCGCGCCGCCTGTCCCCAGACCGGGATGTTGAACAGCTGTTCCTTGGCAAAGACCGCCGGATGCTTGAACAGCCCGGGCTGCTCGATCGTCTCGAACGCGCCCTCATGCTTGAAGACATAAAGCACCGGAATGTCGGGCATCTCGCCCTGGACGACGATTTTCTGGCCCAGCACGAAGCGGCAGATCAGCCGGTGGAACTGCGCCCAGATGCGCACGAACCAGATCGTCGCGCGGTGCGAGACCGGCAGCGAAATGACGGCGCCGATCGAGCTGAAACTGCTCATCAGGACGAACAGGATCCAGAACAGGATCGAACGGAACAGGGCGATGGTGTAGCGCATCGGGATTGCGCTTACAGGCCGAGCAGGCCGCCCGCGAGCCCCGCGAGATATTTGTGATATTCGCGAAACAAGGTCGCGAAATTGGGCTCGCTGCGTACCGCGTCGGGCACGATCGTCACCTTGTCGCCGACCGCGCGGGCAATTTCATATCGGGCGCGGCGCATGTGCCAGTCGGTGGTGACCAGCCGCACCGTCCGGTAGTTGCGCCGCGCAACCCATGTCGCGACCTCGGTCGCGTTCGAGCGCGTATCCTCGGCCTCGAACCCCAGCGCAACGCAGCATTCGAACAGCGACGCGGGGCGCTTGTACTCGGCGGCCAGTTCGCGCGGTTTCACCTCGCGCGCGACCCCGCTGATCAGCAACCGTTTGGCATCGCCCGCCTCGAGCCGTTGAGCGCCCGGTCGATGCGTCCGGTCCGCTGGTTAGCAATGACGATCGCCGGTCTTTTTGCGCAGGCGCCGCATGGGCGGCAGCAGCGCAAACCAGGCGAAACCAAGCGCCCAGGCCAGGAAAACAAGGGATATCAGGCGCTTGATCATAAAATCTTCTTGAGCGCGGCGAGCAACGTCTGGCGCGCCGTCAGAGCTGCGAGCGCGATAGCCAATAGCGGCAGCGCCAGCAAGAGCGCCCAGCCGGTCGGCCCCAGCGATGCCGTCGCCGCGAGCCCCGAGGTGATCCCCGCCCATTGCCATCCGATCAACAGCAGCAGCGCGGCGGCGACGGCGGTGCCCAGCGCAATACCATAAGCGGTGTCGATCGCGATCCGGCGCTGGAACAGCCGGGTGATCTGGCGGTCGGTGGCGCCGATCAGGTGGAGCATCTCGATCGTCGCATAATGGGTACCGAGCGCGGCCCGCGCGGTCATGATGACGACGGCGGCGCTGGCCAGCGTCATCAGCACGACCAACGCCGCGGCGATCCACGCGAGCGAGCCGATCAGCCGCGCCACCGGTCCCAGCCATTCGGCGTGCGGGATGATGCGCGCGCCCGGCGCTTCGGCGGCGACGAGCGCCCGCAGCTGCGCCATATGGCCGCTGCGGTCCCCGCCGACAAAATCGATGTCGACCAGGGCCGGCAGGGGAAGCGAATTCAGCACCGGATCGCCGCCCCCGTCGCCGCTTGCATCGCTGCCGAACCATTGGCCGAGCGTCGCCTGCAACTCCGCGCGGTCGACCGCGCGTGCCGACAGGACAAAGGGCTGCGCGGCCGCGGCGCGGCGCAGCGCCGCGGCCTGTTCGGCGCGCGTCACCGGGTTGGCGGTGACGATCTGGACCGTGACGCGCCCGGCGATCGCGCTGCCGATCGCATCGGCCGATCGTGCCAGCCCGACCCCGGCGGCGGCGGCGAGCAGGGTCAGCATCATCAGGATCGCGATCACCCATGGCGTCGGCCCCGACAGACGGCGGTCGGGCAGCAGGCGGCGGTGCTGGACGGGGACGCGCGGGATCAGCATGGCCGGCGCGCCCCTATACCCGGTTCGCCGGCGGAAAACGCAGCGCGCCGGTCGGGTCGGACAAACGGCCCTTTTCCAGCCGCATCATCTGCGCATTTTCGATCCGGCTGATCAGGTGGATGTCGTGGGTGGCGACCACGACGGTGGTGCCGAGGCGGTTCAACGCCTCGAACAATCCCAGCAGACGCATCGCCATGTCGGGATCGACGTTGCCCGTCGGCTCGTCGGCGACCAGCAATTGCGGGCGCGCGATGACGGCGCGAGCAATTGCGACGCGCTGCTGCTCGCCGCCCGACAGCGTCGCCGGATGGGCGTCGGCGCGGTCGGCGAGCCCGATCCAGCTCAACATCTCGCTGACGGGTCCGGCCAGATCCTCTTCGCTGACCCCGGCGATGCGCAGCGGCAGCGCGATGTTGTCGCGCGCGCTGAGATGCGGGATCAGCCGGAAATCCTGGAACACCACGCCGATCCGGCGCCGGAACCCCGGCAGCCGGTCGCGCGGCATCGCCACCAGATCCTCGCCGAACAGGCGGACGATGCCGCGGCTCGGCCGCTGCGCCAGATAGAGCATCTTCAGCAGCGAGGTTTTGCCGGCACCCGACGCGCCGGTCAGGAAATAAAAGCTGCCGGGCTGCAGGTTGAAGCTGATATCGCGTAACACTTCGGCATCGGGGCCGTAGCGCAGGCCCACGCCGTCAAATTCGACCATGGCGCCCCCCGCGCGCGCTGTTCCCGCGGTCATGACGCCAAATGCGCGCCGGACGGCGCTGGGCGGACAGGTCGAAACGGGGGCGCGGCGGCGCTCATACCCCGCCTGTTGCACGGCTGCTTGGCGAGGTAAAGTCGCGAGTGCGCGCGCTCCAACGACGCGGCGCTTGCAACGCCGCGAATCAGCGTGTTTAGAGGAACGCCATGATCCTTGCCTGCCCGTCCTGCCATACGCGCTATGTCGTGCCCGATACCGCCATCGGACCGGCGGGACGAACGGTGCGCTGCGCCAATTGCCGCCACAGCTGGTTCCAGGAGCCCGCGGCGCGCGCGGCAGAGGTGCCGGCGCCCCGGGTCGAGGTGGGCATTGCGGCGGCGGCCCCGCCCAGCGAACCCGTAACATCGGCGCCCGCGCCAGCGTCTGCCGACGTTGCGGCTCCCGAAGCCGCCCCGCCGCCACCCGAAGCTTTTGCGGTCGATCCGCCGGCAGCGGCACCCGCGCCCGTTGCCGGGGATGCACCGCTACCGTTTCGCCGCCCGCGCCGCAATCCGGCGAAGCGCTGGACGCTGATCGCGGCGAGCGCCGCCGTGGTGATGCTCGCGGCGACCGCCAGCCTGGCCTATTTCGGCCTGCCCGGCTGGGCGCAGGGGCTGGGCCTGCCCGGGATGGCGGCCGAACCCGATCTGGTCATCGAACTGCCGCCCAACCAGGATCACCGCGAACTTGCCGACGGCACCATCTATTTTGCCGCATCGGGGGTGATCATCAACCCGACCGATCGTGAACAGCGCGTCCCGCCGATCCTCGCCGAACTGCGCGATGCGCAGGGCACGATCGTATACAGCTGGACGATCAAGCCGCCGGTGCGGATGCTGCCGCCGAATGAAAAGGTCAATTTCAGCGAGGCAAAGCTCGACATCCCGCGCCGCGCGACGCAGCTGACGGTCAGCTGGGCTTTGCCGAAAAGCTAAATCTTACAATATGATCCTATGACGTCGCGGCGTCACAAGCTTAGCGCCGCTCCCAGCGACAGCGCAAAACTTGTCAGCGTTGCGACGACGATCGGCGCGAAACTCCGCCATCCCTGATCGAGCAGCAGGTGCAGCCGCGCCTTCATCGCGGTCGCGACAATTGCGAGCAGCAACAGCCCCTGCGCGCCGGTCGCGGCGCCGTCCTGCAGCGGCCGGGGAATGGTGACGAGCGAATTGAGCGCCGCGATGCCCAGAAAGCCGACGATAAACCATGGCAGCCGCAGCGGGATCTTGCGCGCGCCATCGCTTTCGCCGCGACGCCCCAGCCACAGCGCCACCAGCATCAGCATCGGCGCGAGCAGCGCGACACGGGTCAGCTTGACGATCGTTGCCACTTCGCCCGCTGGCGCTGAGAAGGAAAAGCCACCGCCGATCGCCTGCGCGACGTCATGGATCGACGCCCCGATGAGGAAGCCCGCCTGCGCGTCGGTGAGGTCGAGTTCGGCGGCGAGCACCGGATAGAGCGTCATCGCGAACGCGCTGGCGACGGTGATACCGACCAGGGTCAGCGTAAAGCGCGCCTGGTCGACGCGCTTGTCGCCGATCAGCGACCAGAGCGCGAGAGCGGCGGACGCGCCGCAAATCGCAGTCGCGCCGCCCGCGAGCAGCGCGGCATGGCGATCCTGCGCGAACCACCGCGCGGTTGCGACCGTCACGACGATCACCGCGAGCATGATCAGCACGAGCAGCGCGAAGGGCAGCGGCCCCAGTTCGGCGAGCTGACCGGCCGTGATCCGCGCCCCGACCAGCACGATCCCGATGCGCAGCGCGGTCTGCGACATCAAATCGAGCCCGGCGTGGGTGCGCTTGTCTTGCGACAGGAAGCTCATCGCGAGGCCGATCAGCAGCCCCATCAACACCAGCGGAGCGGCATAATGGTCGGCAAGCCAGGCGGCGGCGAGTGCCGCGATACCGGTCACAAGCACCCCGGGCAGATAGTCGCGCCAGCGCCGCCGGGCGGGCGGATGCGCCTCCAGCTGCATCTCGCCATACAGGTCGGCGGCCATCGGCCAGCCCGGTTCGGTTTTGGTCACCCCGGCATTCCCCATTTGCTCGCCGCCCGCTTCGCACATCGCCGCGCCATGGTCGATAGGCCATTGCTGCCGGGCCGCGCTCTTGCTAGAGGCCGCGCTCTATTTGGCACCCGTAGCTCAGCTGGATAGAGCGCTGCCCTCCGAAGGCAGAGGCCAGGGGTTCGAATCCCTTCGGGTGCGCCATTCCCCTTCGACTCCGGACGAACGCGGTGCCGCTGTGGTCGGGGCCGCGGTGACGGCGGCCGGGTCCGTAACCACGACGCTGTGGCACGAGACATCGGCGATTAACATCCCCTCGCCCAGCTTGGCCGTCAAGATGGCGGCGGTTGCCGGGTCGATGCCGTCCAGCATCAGATCGATATGCACCAACTGTCCGTTGCGCTGTGCGCGGATTGAGGCCGGAACCAGCGACCGCTGTGCGAACAGGCCAACGACGCGCGGCAGCGCCTGTGGATCGGCGATCGCCACGATCCGGAATATCTGCCTTGCCTCGCCCATCGCTTCGTTCCCGGACGGCCACGACGGCGTCCCCTGTCGACGGGCTTGTCGCATGACTGTGATGGATGATCTTGCTCGATATCACAGCGATTTACCGGTAAGCCGGATAAATCTGTCCAATCTATCCAGAAAAGAGCAAATATTGACCGATCTTGATCCGTTCGAGAAGAAAATCATCCGCGAGCTGCAACGCGATGCCGGCCTCACCACCGCCGAGCTCGCCGAGCGCGTCGGGCTGTCGCCGTCACCGTGCTGGCGGCGCGTCGACCGGCTCGAACGCGATGGCTATATCAAGGGTCGCGTCGCGGTCGTCGACCGGCGCAAGGTGGGACTTCACGCGCACATTTTTGCGCAGGTCAAGCTCAACGCGCACGGCCGTGCGAACCTCGACGAATTCAGCGATGCGATCGCGGCATTCCCGGAAGTGCTTGGTGCCTATGTTTTGATGGGCAATATGGACTTCATGCTGCGGATCGTGGCCAAGGACATCGATGCCTATGAAGCGTTCTTCTTCGACAAGCTGAGCAAGCTGCCCGGGGTGCAGGAAATCAACTCGACGGTGGCGCTGTCGGAGATCAAATCGACGAACGAATTGCCGATTATCTAGGGTTGGATAGGCGTCGCCGCCGCGGTGGTCGGTTTGACTCACGCCGCCGGGTGCGCCAGATGCCGCGGCATCACGGTTTCGGCGATGTGACGAAGGGGACCAGCACCAGATGTACGACCTGCTGACCGGCCTGTCGGTAATCGAAGCCTCGTCCTTCGTCGCCTCGCCGATCGCGGGACTCTATTGTGCACAAATGGGCGCCGAGGTCATCCGTGTCGACCAGATTGGTGGCGGTCCCGATTTCCGGCGCTGGCCGGTGACCGACGGCAATGACTCGCTCTATTGGGAAAATCTCAACCGCGCCAAGAAATCGGTTGCGCTCGATCTGGCGCGGCCCGAGGGGCGCGAGCTGCTCCAGGCGCTGGTGCGCGCGACGGGGCAGTTCATCACCAACTTTCCGGTCGGCGGCTTTTTGTCGCATGAGGTGCTCGCCGCGGAACGCGCCGACCTGATCACGGTGCGGATCATGGGCTGGGCCGACGGCTCGCCCGCGCTCGACTATACGGTGAACAACAGCGTCGGTTATCCGATGCTGACCGGCAACGGCCCCGATCCGGTCAACCATGTGCTGCCCGCGTGGGATCTGCTCAGCGGCGCTTACGCTGCCTTTGCGCTGCTCGCTGCGATCCAGCGCCGGAGCTCGAAGGGCAAGGGCGGCGAAGTGCGGATTCCGCTGTCCGACGTCGCGATCGGCACCGTCGCCAATCTCGGCGGGGTCGCCGAGGTGCTGTATAGCGGCGCCAACCGGCCGCGGCTCGGCAATGCGGTTTACGGCCTGTTCGGGCGCGATTTCGTCACCGCCGACGGCCAGCGGACGATGATCGTCGTCGTGACGCCGCGCCAATGGGCGAATCTGGTGGCGGCGCTCGGTCTCGACGATGCGATCGCGGCGGTCGAGGCGGCGCGCGGTGTGTCCTTTGCGAAGGACGACGGCCTGCGCTTCACTCATCGCGACGCGCTGTATCCGTTGTTCGAACGCGCCATCGCGGCCCGAAGCCATGCCGATCTCGCTGCCGCGTTCGATGCTGGCGGGATCGTCCACTCGCCCTACCGCACGATGCTCGACGCGGTGCAGGATCCGGCGCTGGTCGCCGATAACCCGATCTTCGGGCAGGCGGACAATCCCAGCGGACTCGCCTATCCCGCCGCGGGTGCCTTTGCGACCTTGCCGCACGACGCGCGCCAGCCGCCGCGTCCGGCGCCGCGCAATGGCGAACATAGCGAGGAAATTCTGGCCGACCGCCTGTCGCTGCCGTCGGGCGAGCTTGCCCGGCTGATCGATGCCGGTATCGTCGGCATTGCCTGAAATCTGGAGAATGACATGACCCTGCGCCGCGCCGCCATCGTCGCCCCGATCCGCACCGCCGTCGGCAAATTCGGCGGGGCGCTCGCCAGCCTCGATGCCGGGCAGCTGGGTGCCGTGGTGCTCAAAGCGCTGATCGAGCGCACGAAGATCGATCCGGCGCGGGTCGACGATGTCGTGTTTTCGCAAGGCTATGGCAATGGCGAGGCGCCGAGCATCGGCCACTGGTCGTGGCTCGCCGCGGGATTGCCGCTCGAAGTGCCGGGCTATCAGCTCGACCGCCGCTGCGGATCGGGGCTGCAGGCGACCGCCAACGCCGCGATGATGGTCCAGACCGGGATGTCCGATGTCGTCGTTGCGGGCGGGGTCGAATCGATGTCGAACGTTGAACATTACAGCATCGATGTCCGCAAGGGCGTGCGCGCCGGCAATCTGGTGCTGCACGACCGGCTGACGCGCGGGCGGTTGATGTCGCAGCCGATCGAACGCTTCGGGGTGATCAGCGGGATGATCGAGACCGCCGAAAATCTGGCCAAGGATTATGGCATCACGCGCGAAGCCGCCGACGCCTATGCGGTGGGCAGCCATCAGCGCGCCGCGGCAGCGTGGGCCAAGGGGCTGTTCGACGACGAACTGGTCCCGGTCGCGGTGCCGCAGCGCAAGGGCGATCCGGTGATCTTTGCGCATGACGAGGGGTATCGCGCCGACGCGACGCTCGAATCGCTCGGGGCGCTGCGCGCGATCGAGGCAAAGAACATTCCCGGCGCGGTGGTGACCGCGGGCAATGCCAGCCAGCAGAATGATGCGGCGGCGGCATGTCTGGTCGTCGCCGAGGACAGGCTCGATGAACTCGGGCTCGAACCGATTGCCTGGTTCCACAGCTGGGCGGCGGCGGGCTGCGACCCCAGCCGCATGGGGATTGGCCCGGTTCCCGCGGTCGAAAGACTGTTCGCGCGTACCGGGCTTGGCTGGGGCGACATCGATCTTGTGGAACTCAACGAGGCGTTTGCGCCGCAGGTGCTCGCGTGCCTGAAGGGCTGGGGCTGGGCCGAGGACGACAGCCGTCTCGACATGCTCAACGTCAACGGCTCGGGCATTTCGCTCGGCCACCCGATCGGCGCGACCGGCGGGCGCATCTTGGCGAACCTGACGCGCGAGCTGGTGCGCCGTGACGGGCGTTACGGGCTGGAGACGATGTGCATCGGCGGCGGGCAGGGCATCGCCGCGATTTTCGAGCGCGCCGCCTGATGGATTTGCGGCAAGCGCTGCAAGCGGCGGACATCTACCGCGCCGCCGCGGCGGATGCGCTCGCCGCACGATTGGCCGAGCGGTCGATCGACGAGGAGCAGCGCGCCGCGCATGGCTTTGCGTGGGTGGCGACGACGGTCGCGGCGCTCGAAGCGGTGCAGGGCTGGGTCGAGGCCGGGCAGGGTAAGAACCCGCTCGATGCCAAGATCGCGACGCTCGCCTTTGCCGAGGGGATCGGCCAGCTCGTCGGCGGCCTGCCGATGGCGCAGAACGAGATGTTCCGGCCCGCCGACCTTGGGACGGGCGCGGCGGCGCGGACACTCGCCGATACCTGCGCCGACCTGCTCGACGCCGATCATGCCGCGCTGCGCGCCGCTGTTGCGGCGGCGCTGGCGGAGGGCCACTGGCCCAGCGAGACGCTGCACGATGCCGACCTCGACGCGATCCGCGACCAGTTCCGCCGCTTCACCGATGCCGAGATCGTGCCGCGCGCGCATGGCTGGCACCTCGCCAACGCCCTGATCCCCGACGCCACGGTGCAGGCGATGGCCGACCTTGGCACCTTCGGCGTCTGCATTCCTCAGGAATTTGGCGGGCTCGGCCTGTCGAAGCTGGTGATGTGCATCGTCACCGAGGAATTGTCGCGCGGCTGGATCGGCGCCGGATCGCTCGGCACGCGGTCGGAGATTGCGGGCGAGCTGATCGCGACGGGCGGCACCGCAGAGCAGAAGGCCGACTGGTTGCCTCGCATTGCGAGCGGCGAAATCCTGCCCACCGCAGTATTCACCGAACCCGATGTCGGATCGGACCTCGGTTCGCTCCAGACGCGGGCGCGGCGGGATGCGAGCGGAGCGTGGGTCATCGATGGCGCAAAGACGTGGATCACGCACGCCGCGCGGTCGGACCTGATGACCCTGCTCGCGCGCACCTTGCCCGATGCAAAGGGCTATGCGGGGCTGTCGATGCTGCTGGTGCCGAAACCGCGGGGGACCGAGGCCAATCCCTTTCCGGCCGCAGGCATGAGCGGCAGCGAGATCGAGGTGCTCGGTTATCGGGGGATGCGCGAATATGCGTTGCAGTTCGACGCGATGACCGCGCCCGCCGACGCACTGCTCGGCGGCGAGGAGGGGCAGGGGTTCAAGCAGTTGATGCGGACGTTCGAGGGCGCACGCATCCAAACCGCGGCGCGCGCCGTCGGCGTGGCGCGGCGCGCGCTCGAGCTGGGGCGCGATTATGCCTTGAACCGCAAGCAGTTTGGCCGGGCGATCGTGCAGTTTCCGCGCGTCGCCGACAAGTTGGTGATGAGCCTGGTCGACTTTGTCACCGCGCGCGAACTGAGCTACGCCGCGGCGCGGGCCAAGGACAGCGGCAAGCGCTGCGATATCGAGGCGGGCATGGCAAAGCTGCTCGCCGCGCGCACCGCCTGGTCGAACGCCGACGTCGGCCTGCAGATCCATGGCGGCAACGGTTATGCGCTGGAATATGAGATCAGCCGCGTGCTGTGCGACGCGCGGATCCTCAATATCTTCGAAGGCGCGGCCGAGATCCAGGCGCAGGTGATCGCACGCGGACTGGTCGAGCGGCGCAATTAGGAGCGGGGCGCCGCGCACCGATCCCGCGATGGGACGGAACGCTTCGTCTGTTTACCGTAAAAAATATTTGCTTTGCATTATGGTTAATGCCAAGCGCGCCAACCGCCACGAAGCGGGCATTTGGAGGGGTAAGACGCCGTTTCGGCTGCGCTGGGCGTAGCCGGATGTTACCCCTGCCAAACTTGATTTCGACTCGTGATGCTCTATTCCAAACCGGTGCTCGGCGATCCGGACAATTACATCAGCCTGCTGTCTGCCGCGCAGATTGAAACATTGCGGCACGTTTATGAGCACAAAAATTCCAAACAAATCGCCCGCCTGATGAATGTTTCACCGCATACGGTGGACGAACGGGTGCGACGCGCATTGAAAAAACTCAATGCTTCCAATCGGATAGAGGCAGCGCGCATTTTGGCGGTTAACGGTGTCTTCGATCATGTTACCCCTTATCAGCCTTTGACATATCAATTGATCGACCTAGGCGACGCTCCCGCTGCCCCCGATGCCGAACCGGGGCGCAGTTCGTTTCGGCGATTATTCGATATCGGTACGCCGTTCCCGACCGCGTCCCAGCCGGCCAACCGGCACGGGTTGATGGAAAGGATTATCTGGCCAATCTTGATCGCCTTTGCGACCATCTTGGCGTTTTCCGCTCTTTATTCGATCCTTGTCGGACTTGGTCAGTTGATGTCCTGAATGTCCGAACCGAATGCTGCGGGGGGGAAACCGGTAGCATTCTTTTTCAAGGAAAAAGAACATGCTGAATGAACGAGTTTCGGCGGCCAAGAAAATCGCAGCCGACCTGCATCAGGCCGAAGACGCCATCGACGAGGCGATGATCCGCATCGCGCAGCTCGCTGCCACGCTGCCCACCGCGCGCCGCGACACCAACATGTCGGCGATTGTCGGCCAGTCGGCGATGGCGAAAGTCGCCCATGCGCTCGCCGCCGCCGGCGAAGTCCGCCAGCTGCTCACCGACGCGCATCTGGCGCTGACCGTCACGCAAAAGGAAGTTGGCCTGGGCACGCGCATGTTCGGCGCCGGGGTGAAGCCTCCTGCCGCCAAGCTGGTCGACGAGGGCAGCAACGACCAGGCGAATGCCGAGGTTGCCTCGTTGCCGTTCGCAAAGGCGGTTTGATCTTCAGGAAGGTTAGCAGCCACAATGTGGTCCGTGGCGATTTACTATATGGTCCTGCTCACGACGGTCGCCGTTGCCATCAGGCGCGGTGGACCGTTCGAGCGGTGGGCGGCCTACACCGCCCTGATCGCTTCGGTCCTCACCAGCGCTCTGGCGCCGTTCCCTGCCTGGACTGATATCGAACTGAATATCTTTGTGATCGACGTGCTGGTTCTGCTGAGCTTCTGGTTCATCGCCTTGAAGACGCAGGATTTCTGGCCTTATTGGATCACCGGTTGGCAATTGATCGCCATTTTCGGACATATCCAGAAGTTCTTGTTCGCAGAGATATCGGCGTGGCCGTATTGGCTCCTTTCAGTTTATATCTCCTATCCGATCCTGCTGTTGATCATGTATGCAGCAAGTTCGTCCAGTGGGAAGCGTGACGTTACAGCCTGATGCTTGTGGCCCCGACGGGGTAAGGCTGAATGCAGCAGTTTTCGAATAGAGAAGTTGCCGAGCTCAAGTCGCGGATCGACGAGATTCACGAACTGCTGGCGGCGCGTAGCGGCGAGCGGCCGTCGGGTTCCGGACCTTACCGAGCCGAGGCGCCTTCGGCCGCCCTGGTGCAGCAATTGTCGCTCAGCATTCACATCCGCCGTATCCGGCGCACGCACTTTGGCGATGCCGAGATGGCGGGGCCGGTCTGGGACATGATGCTCGACCTGATGATGGCGCAAAGCCGGGGCCGGTCGCTGAGCGCCAGCGATCTCGCAACCGGCGCGGCGGTGCCCCTATCGTCGGGGCTCAGAATGATCGCCGCGCTCGAGCGCCAGGGACTTGCCGAGCGTTCGATCGACGAGCGCGATCGGCGGCGGACGATCGTTCGCCTGACCGAATATGGCAACGAACGAATGGCGAGCTATTTCGAAAAGATCGGCGCGGCGTCGCAGAACCACCGGACGCTTGCCGCCTAGGGTCCTGACCCCAGGAAGCCGCACCTCAACTGCCCCCAAATCCCCGACCGGTGGCGCCGCGCGACCCGGCTTCATTCGGTCATCTGGCGCATCATCTTGTCGATCCTGGCCATCGCTTCGCGCTTGATCTGGCAAATGCGCGCTGCACTCACGTCGAGCGTCAGCCCGATCTCGTGCAGGTTGAGTTCCTCGAAAAAATAGAGCTGGAGCACCATCTGTTCGCGTTCCGACAGGCAGGTGATGCACTGGCGCAGCGCGCCGATCATATCCTCCTGCTCGCAGGCTTCGGCGGCGCCGACCCGTTCGTCCGCGACCAGAAACGCTCCCGTGTCGCCGAGCTCGTCGAGCGATGTCGAGCGACCGTGCGTCGCGTTGCGCTCCAGCGCGAAAAAATCCTCGGCCGACAATCCCATGGCTTCGGCCATTTCGGCGGTTGTCGGTGCGCGGCGCAATTGCTGTTCCAGTCCGGCGCGGGTCGCCCGCATCCGTTTGGCTGCGTCGATCGCCGACCGGCCGACATCGGCCTCGCGGCGGAGCTGGTCGATCATGGCGCCGCGGATGCGCGTGGTGGCATAGGTGGAGAATGCAAAACCGCGTTCCTCGTAATTGCGGCTCGCCTCGATCAGCGCGATCAGTCCGGTCTGGATCAGATCGTCGAGCTCGCTGGTCCGCGACACGCGCGAAAACACCTGCCAGGCGATCTTGCGGACCAGCGGCGCATATTCCTCGACCAGCGCTTCGACATTTTCGCCATAGCCGCGCGCGCGTGCGGCGCGGGGTGCCGATGCGGAAAATTGCTCGGCGGGCTCAATTCTCATGGGGTTGGTCCTCCATATGCGCGTCGGGACCGGTCGCGAGGCGCGGCATTTCGGCGCCGATCGTCGCGACGATTTCGGTCTGCTTGTTGGCCGGGATTTCGAGGTAGGAGATCACGGCGACGTCGGGGAATGTGGCGCGCACCAGCCGCGACAGCGCCGACCGGCAGAGCGGCGAGGCGACCAGTGCAAAGCTGCGCGTCTGGAGCAGCAGCGGCTCGACCGCCTGCCCGACCTGTTCGATGATCTTCATCGCCATGCCATGTTCGAACGGCCATTCGGCGCCCGGATTGGCGCGTACCGACTGGTTGAGCAGCATCTCGATGTCGGGACTGAAGGTGACGACGGGCAGCGGCATCCGGCTGGGCACGATCGTCTGGACGATCAGCGCGCCGATGCGCTGGCGCACCGCCTCGACCAGGTCGACCTCGTTCAGCTGCTGCGCGGCCATCGCGACCATCGCTTCGGCGATCTTGCGGAAATCGCGCAGCGGTACGCGCTCGACCAGCAGCGCCTTGCACAGGCTGGCGACGCGCGGCAGCGGATAGCCCTGCGGACTCAGATTCTGCGCCAGCTGCGGATAATGGATCTTCAGATTGTCGATCAGCGCCTGCGCATCGTCGATGCCGAACAGCTCGGCGGCCGATCCGACGATGCTGTTGTTGAGATGCGTCGCGACCACGGTGGCCGGATCGACCACCGTATAGCCGGCGGCGATGGCATCATTCTGGCTGGCTTTCGGAATCCACAGCGCATCGAGACCAAAGGTCGGATCCTTGCACGGACGTCCGGCCACCTTGGTGACAAGATCGCCCGAATCGAGCGCGAGCATCTCGTTGGGGAACACCTCGTCCTCGCCAACGATCACCCCGGCGACCGAGATACGATAGACGTTGCCGGGCAGCGACAAATCGTCGCTGACCTTGACCGGCGGCACGACAAAGCCGAGTTCTTTCGACAGCTGGCGGCGAATACCGGTGATCCGCGTCATCAGCGGTGCACCCTTGCGCTCGTCGACCAGGCTGACCAGCGCATAGCCGATTTCGAGCTGGCACGCGCTGGCGTCGCTGACGTCGGCCCATTCGATATGGTGCGGGTCCAGCACCGGCGCAGCGGGTTCTGGCGTATCGATAATGGCGGCGGCGGTGCGGTGCAGATGCCACCCAAAGGCAAAGGACGCGGCGGCAGCGGGCAGGATGAGCAGCTGTGGCATGGCCGGGACCAGGCCCAGGATGAACAGGATGCCGCCGACCGCCATCCACACCGACGGCGCCGAAAACTGGCGACCGATCTGGCCGCTGAGATCGAAGGGTGACGCGACGCGCGTGACGATCGCGGCGGCGGCGATCGACAACAGCAGCGCGGGAATCTGCGCGACGAGCGCATCGCCGATCGCCAGCGTGACATAGGTACTGCCGGCCTGCGAAAAGCTGAGGCCGTGGCTGAACACGCCCAGGATCAGGCCGCCGACGATGTTGACGAACAGGATCAGCAGGCCGGCGATGGCATCGCCCTTCACGAATTTCGACGCACCATCCATCGAGCCGTAAAAATCGGCCTCGGTCGCCACTTCCTGGCGCCGCGCCTTGGCCTCTTCGGGCGTCAGCAATCCGGCGTTGAGGTCGGCGTCGATCGCCATCTGCTTGCCGGGCAGCGCGTCGAGGGTGAAGCGCGCCGACACTTCGGACACGCGCCCCGCGCCTTTGGTGATGACGACCATGTTGATGATCATCAGAACGAAGAACACGAACAGGCCGACAACATAGTCGCCGCCGATCAGCACCTGGCCAAAGGCTTCGATGACATGGCCTGCCGCTGCGGTGCCCTCGTGCCCGTTGACCAGAACGACGCGCGTCGAGGCGACGTTGAGCGCGAGGCGGAACAGGGTGGCGAGCAGCAACACGGTCGGAAAGGAGGAAAAGTCGAGCGGCTTGGCCGCCGACAGCGCGACCATCAGGATCGCGAGGCTGATCATGATATTGCCGACAAAGCTGATGTCGAGGATCAGCGGCGTCACCGGGATCACCATCAGCGCGACGAGAATCAGCATCCCGATCGGCAGTGCCGACACGCCGACGATCCGCCCGACGTTGCGAAGGTTGAGCGCAGAGGTCATGCGGCACCGCCGGACAGCGAGGCCAGCCGCCGATAGGCATCGGCGGCAAAGCCCATCGAAAGTTTTTTCGGCATGGGTTGAATATCCATCATCGAAAGGGGCGGGCGGCCGCCGCCGTCGGCAAGGCCGCTGGAGCTGCGGCTGTGCGCCGCCCAACCGGCCGGCGCGAAGGGTTTCATATTCTCGGTCTTGCCGCCGTTCTCGAGCTTGGCGCGAAAGCGGTCGCGGATTTCGGCCAGGCTGCGCATGCTGCCATCGGGGGCGTAAAACACCGACCGGTTGGCGGCGGCGGCCTCGGGCATCATCGGGGCGCCGGGCTGGTCGGGATTGGCATCGAGCGCAGCCAGAAACCGGGCGGCGCCGCCCGATCCCAGGAAATGCGCGAGATACAGGTCCACCGGTTCGGCGCTGCGCCCGATCCGGCTTTCGAGATAGGCGCGGTTGTCGCTGGTGAGCGCCGCCGCCATGGTCGACGCGGCAAACGGATCATCGCGCAGATCGAAAATCTGTTGCCGCAGCGCGGGGTCGGTGACGGTCAGCCGCCCCGACGCGTCGCGCCCGATCGCGTCGGCCGCCCAGGCGAGGCCATGGTTGGCGCCGTGGCGGTCGAGCGTGGCAAGCCAGGTCTGTTTGGTGAACTGGTACAGCCCGCGCGCCGAGGAGGTCGCCGCCTTGGCGGTCGGGTTATAGCCGCTTTCGACCCTCGCGACGTCGACCAGATAGTCGAAGTCGATACCCGTGCGCGCCGACGCCATTTGCACCGCGTCCCTGACGGGAGCGGCGATCCCGTGACCGGCCTGGAAATTGTTGACGACGTTCATAACTCGGGTTCCGCTGGTCAGCAGGGCTGTTCAGCGGAATCCAAGCAATCATCGTGCCATTTGTGGTTAACGGCAGAATTTTAGACTTTTGTCAGTAGCCTAATGCTGCTCCGCGGTGATGCGTGCCGCGAATATCATGATTTCTGTCAATTCGCTGACGGGTCCAATCCTTGAGGATATTGACACGGATCGCCGCAGCCTCGAGCTGGCGTAGCGTCTTGCCGATCAGCAGTTCGGCGCGCTGTTCGCTCCCCCTTGGGATGCCGGTGCCGCGAAACAGGATCACTGCGGTCGCCAGTTCTTCGGTGGCGGCAATGATGGCGCCGGCGTCATGGCCGTCCAGTGCGCCGACCAGCGCGTCGAGCCGCGATTGCACATCGTCGAGCATCATTCGACCCCGCCGGTGTGGAAATCGATCATCGCACTAGCGATGATCGCGGGATGCACGCCATAGCTGCCGTTGGCGATCGCATTGCGCAGCAAAGCGACGCGCGCGACATCGACAGGGGGGGCTTCGGTTGCCAGGCTGGCCGACATACGGATCAGTCGCGCGGCGGGCAGGCTGTCTGTGGCGGCGGGCGAAAGCTGTTTTGCGGCATGCGTCTGTGGCGCCGCGGCGTCGCGCGTGACGCTGCGCAGCGGGGCCGCGCGGACGATGCCGCCGACGGGTCCGATCTTGCTGCTGTCACCCGACATAATTGCCTCCATCCGGTGCCGTCAGAAAAGTGACGGCGCGGTTCACGCAGACCTTAACGGATGCTTGCCGCGGCGATTAAGCCGGTTCGTCGCAAATCATAAAAAGATTGGCCCGATGATGTCGGACATCCGACGATCACCGGGCCAGTTGGGCAGGGTAAGTTGCAAGAGCGCCCCCCTTGTTGGGGGGCAGGCGGGTTCAATCGGTCAGCCGCGCGCGGCCGGGACCGGTCACCATGGCGCTCAGCATCGATTTCGCGTCGCTGCCGCGCAGTCCGATCGTCTCGCCGACACGGCCGTCTTCGGCGGCGACCGCCGTATAGCTGACCGAATAGCTTTCGGTGTCGATGGTGACGCGCACATTGTCGCCGCGGCGAACCACCGGCGCACCGGCCGCCGGACGGGCTGTTCCGGTCGCAACTGGCGCGGCGCCTGCCGGTCCGGTCATCGGCACCCGCAGGCGCCAGCCCAGCGACGGGCAGCGCACCGCCAGCGCGTGGGCGTCGATCGCGGTGACCGATGCCTGTTCGGGACAGCGCGCCAGCTTGATGCGCCGGTCGATCGGTGTCGCGGTGCGGCCAAGCGCGTTCGCGACCATCGCGGTAAGCTCGTCGATCGTCTGCCAGTCCTCGGTCGCCTGTTGCGCGCCGACTGCGGGCGCGCCGGCGGCGGCAAGGACAGCGCTGGCGACCAGGCCGAGCGTCGGGCGGGCGGGGGTGGCGGCGAACATATTCCATCTCCTTTGATCCGATATCGTCGGTCGTGCGGGTGCGGACCCATTGCGGGCATCAGTGCAGAAACCGTGCCAGTCGCGGTTTGACGGTGGTTTTGCAGGGGTGGCCCGCGCCCTCGTCGGTTTTTTGACGGCGCGGCGCGGCGACGAGCGCCAATTGATCTTAAAACAATGAAAATAAGCGATTTTATCGGTTTGGCACGGCGATTGCATAATTCCTTGCGTCTTCCGCGCGTCGACGCTGGTTTCGGCCGGCCGGGATGCGGCGAGGAAAGGATATGATGATGGCAACCGAGAAACTCTTTGGCCTGCACGCGACGGCGCTCCAGCTGCGCAGCCAGCGCATGATGATGCTCGCGTCGAACATCGCCAATGCGGCGACGCCGGGATACAAGGCGCGCGACCTGGATTTTGCCAAGGCGCTCGATCTCGCAAAACAGGGCGCCCCCACCGATGGCGCGATTGCCTATCGCGTCCCGGTGCAGGCCTCGCTCGACGGCAACACCGTCGAAATGGCGACCGAGCAGACGGCGTTTGCCGAAAATGCGCTCGCTTACCGGTCCAGCCTCGCCTTCCTCAACGGCCGCGTCAACACGCTGACCCGCGCGATCAAGGGCGAATGACGATGAACGGCAACTTTTCCGTCTTCGACATCAGCGGCCGTGCGATGTCGGCGCAGCTCGTCCGGCTCAACACCACCGCCTCGAACCTGGCCAACGCCGGGACGATCGCAGGCAGCGAAGCCGAAGCCTTTCGTTCGCTCAAACCCGTTTTCCGCACCGTCATGGACGCCCACGGGCGCGCGACGGTGCAGGTCGATCAGGTGACGACATCGAAAATGGCACCGTCGAAACGGCACGATCCGTCGAACCCGCTCGCCGACCGGGACGGCAACGTCTGGCAGGCCGCGGTCGATAGCGCGGCCGAAATGGTCGAGATGGTCGAAACGGCGCGCCAGTATCAAAGCAACGTCCAGGTCCTCGAAACCGCAAAGGGCCTGATCAACGAAACGCTGCGGTTGGGACAGTAAGATGGCCGTTAACAACGTAACCACGAACAACAATGTCGTCCTGCAGCCGCCGGGAACGGGGCAGCAGATGGGCCAGCGCGATTTCCTGCGCCTGATGACCGCGCAGCTGTCGCAGCAGGATCCGTTCAATCCGGTCGATAACCAGCAGATGGTGGCCCAGATGGCCCAATTTTCCAGCCTTGCCGGGATCAACGAGACCAATGTGACGCTGCAGAAAATCTCCGAACAGCTGACCGCGCAGACGCAGCTGCTCAAAGACATCAAGGCCGCCACCCCGGCGCCCGCACCCACCACCTAAGGAAGGATAAGCCATGTCATTCTATACCTCGCTTTCGGGCCTCAAGGCATCGCAGACCGACATGTCGGTTATTTCGAACAACATCGCCAACGCGGGATCGATCGGGTTCAAGCGCAGCAAGGCCCAGTTCGGCGATATCTTTGCCGCCTCGCCGACCCAGTCGACCAAGATGGTCGCGGGGCAGGGCACGCGCCTCAACGGCATCACCCAGCAGTTCACGCAGGGGTCGTACGAATCGAGCGAAAAGACACTCGACATGGCGATCGTCGGCGAGGGCATGTTCGTCGTGAAGGGCGAACCGCCGCGCGAGCAGGTAACCTACACCCGCAACGGCGCCTTCACCGCGACCCCCGACCGCAACGTCATCGATTCGACCGGGCAAAAACTCCAGTTGCTGCCCGTCGACGCGAACGGGAACGTCACCGACAACACGTTGGCCGGTGCGTTCGATTTCGTGCTGCCCGCCGGTGCGCCCAGCGACCCGACCGCGCAGCTGGTCAATGTCTCGATCGGCCTTGACGGGCTGGTCACCGCGACCTTTGCCAATGGCGAGGCGCAGTCGCTTGGCAAGATCGCGATGGCGACCTTCCCCGCGATGGAAGGCCTGCGCCCGATTGGCGATGCGCATTGGCAGTCGTCGGGCGAAAGCGGCCCGCCGACGATCGACGCCGCGACCAACGGCCCGATGGGCGCGATCCGCTCGGGCGCGCTCGAACGCTCGAACGTCGATATCACCGAGGAACTGGTGATGCTGATCGGCGCGCAGCGCAACTTCCAGGCCAATGCCAAAGCGATCGAGGGCGCGTCGCAGCTGGCGCAAACCATCATCAACATGCGCTGACCCAGCGCGATTAGCCGCCTGCCGGGAGCCCTGCCATGGACCGCCTCATCTACACCAGCCTCACCGCGATGCGGGGCAGCCAGGCCCGGCAGACGGCGATCGCCAACAATCTGGCGAACGCCCAGACGCCCGGGTTTCGCGCCGACCTGGCCGAGGCGCAGGCGCTGTGGCTGAACGGCGGCGGCGCCAACGCGCGCGCCATGTCGTCCGAAGAAGTGCTGGGCGCCGATATGCGCGCCGGCACCATCACCGCGACCGGTCGCGATCTCGACATCGCGGTGCAGGGCGACGCCCTGCTCGTGGTGCAGGCAAAGGACGGGACCGAGGCCTATACACGCCGCGGCGACCTGCAATTGTCGCCCAGCGGGCTGCTCACCACCGGCGATGGCCACCCGGTCCAGGGTGGTCAGGGTCCGGTGACCATCCCCCCCGCCGACGCGGTCACCATCGACGTCGAGGGGCGGGTGTGGATCGTTCCCGCGGGCGGCGATGCCGAAAATCCGCAGGAAGTCGACCGGCTGCGGCTGGCGACCCCGGCGGGGTCGGATATCGTCAAGGGGCTCGACGGCCTGTTCCGCGTGAAGGGCGACGGCATCCTGCCCGACGACCCCGAGGCGCGGCTGGTTACCCGGTCGATCGAAGGATCAAATGTCGCCGCCACCACCGCGCTGGTCGAAATGATCGAGGCCAGCCGCAGCTGGGACAATCAGCTCAAACTGATCAGCGACGCGCGCGAGATGGACAGCGCGACCGCCAATCTGATGCAGCTTCCGCGTTAAGGAGAATAAGACATGAGCTTTGGTGCCTTGCACGTCGCACGTACCGGTCTGGATGCCCAAAGTTTCCGGATGCAGGTGATTGCCAACAACCTCGCCAACGTGAACACCACGGGCTTCAAGCGCGACCGCGCCAGCTTTGAAACGCTAAGCTATCAGATGATGACCGCGCCCGGCGCGCCATCGACGGCGGAAAACCGCTATGCAACCGGGCTCAATCTTGGCACCGGCGTCTCGCTCGGCGGCACGTCGCGCATTGACACGCAGGGGGCCTTTTCGACCACGGGGAACGCGCTCGACATCGCGATCGACGGCGCCGGATATTTTCAGGTCCAGATGCCCGACGGCCGCACCGGCTACACGCGCGCGGGCAATTTCGGCCGCGCCCCCGACGGCTCGATCGTCACGAGCGACGGCAAGCCGCTCCAGCCGCAGATCCAGATTCCCGAGGACGCGACCAATGTGTCGATCGGCACCGACGGCACCGTGTCGGCGACCGGCGCCGACGGGACGTTGACCGAACTCGGCCGCATCGAGATCGCGCGCTTCGCCAATCCGGCAGGCTTGCAGGCGATCGGCGACAATCTGCTCGTCGAAACCCAGGCGTCGGGCGCCCCGCAGGTCGGCGGTGCCGGCGAAGAGGGCCGCGGATCGCTCCGTGGCGGGATGCTCGAAGGATCGAACGTCAATGTCGTCGAGGAACTGGTCGACATGATCGAGACGCAGCGCGCCTATGAGGTCAATTCCAAGATGATCCAGGCCACCGACGAGATGATGAAAAATGCCGCGCAAACGCTCTAAACTCCTGTTGGGTGCCGCCCTTGCCTTCGCGCTCGCACCGTCGGGCGCGGGGGCGAAGGACAAGCTGCCGCCCGACGCTTTCGCCGCGACCGCACCGGTTCCGCCGCCGCCGCCACCCGCCAATGGCGCGATCTTTCAGGGCAGCTATGCGCCGCTGACGTCGGGCGGGCGCGCCAGCCAGGTCGGCGACCTCATCACCATTCAACTGGTCGAGCGTACCGCCGCGACCAAGAGCAATGCCGCGGGGACACAGCGGGATGGCAATATCGGTCTGACCCCGCCGTCGACCGGGCCGCTGTCGCTGTTCAACCCCAGCGATATCGCGATGGGCGGCGGGCAGAAATTCAAGGGCAAGGGTGACGCCTCGCAATCGAACGCCCTGTCGGGCGAGGTCAGCGTGACGATCGCCGAGGTCTATCCCAACGGGACGATGCTGGTGCGCGGCGAAAAGCTGCTCACGCTCAACCGCGGCGATGAACGGGTCCAGATCGCCGGCATTGTCCGCGCCATGGACATCAGTCCGGACAATCGCGTCCTGTCGACGCGCGTCGCCAATGCCACCATCCGTTACGTCGGCAAGGGCGAGATCGCGCGCGCCAGCCAGCAAGGCTGGCTCCAGCGCTTCTTCTCGATCATCAGCCCGTTCTGAAAAGGAAATATCCGTGACCCAGCGTCCCATCCTGTTCACCCTGATCGCGCTGCTGATCGCCAGCCTGGCCTTTGCGGCACCAGCGCAGGCGCAGCGGATCAAGGACATGGGCCAGTTCCAGGGACTGCGCGCCAACCAGCTCACCGGTTACGGCATCGTTGTCGGCCTCGCGGGAACCGGCGACGACAGCCTCGATTATTCGACGCTGGGGATGAAGGGCGCAATTTCGCGCTTCGGCCTCACCCTGCCACCGGGGGTCAACCCGGCGCTGATAAATGCCGCGGCGGTGATGATCACCGCCGAGCTGCCGCCCTTTGCCAAGCCCGGCCAGCGCCTTGATGTCACGGTGTCGGCGATCGGCAAGGCCAAGAGCCTGCGCGGCGGCACCTTGGTGCTCGCGCCGCTCTATGGCGCCGACGGCCAGATCTACGCGATGGTCCAGGGCAATCTGGTGATCGGCGGGCTGGGGGTGAACGCCGCCGACGGATCGAAGCTGACCGTCAACGTCCCGTCGAGCGGGCGGATTGCCGGGGGCGCGACGGTCGAGCGCGCGGTCGATACCGGTTTTGCCACCGGCGACTGGCTGACCTTCAACCTCCACCAGTTCGACGCGACGAATGCCAAACGCGTCGCCGACGCGATCAACGCGGCGATCCCGGGCAGCGCGTCGATGATCGACGGCGCCAGCATCGCGATCCGCGCGGCGGGCAATGGCGACGACCGGATGCGGTTGATGTCGCAGATCGAAAATCTGAACATCCAGCGTTCCGAACCCTCGGCGAAAGTCATTGTCAATGCGCGCACCGGGACGGTGGTTATCAACGGCGCCGTTCGCGTCGGCACCGCCGCGGTCAGCCACGGCAAACTTACCGTTTCGGTCAAGGAATCGCCAACCGTGGTGCAACCCGCGCCGTTCAGCCGCGGCGAGACCGCGATCGAACCGTCGAGCGAGATCGAGGTGGCCGAGGATGTCCGCCCCGCCTTCCTGATGAAACCCAATGCCTCGTTGTCCGAACTGGTCGATGCGATCAACCGTCTGGGCGTGTCGCCCGGCGATCTGGTCGCGATCCTCGAGGCGCTCAGCCAGGCGGGTGCCCTTACAGCAGAATTGGTGATCATATGACGACGCCCATTTCTTCGACGCCTGCCGCGCGGCCGTTCGTGCCCGCCTCGGCCACGCCCAATCTGACCGGCGGGGGTGGTGACGGCGGCCTGCGTAAAGCCGCCGAGCAGTTCGAGGCGGTCATCCTGCGCCAGCTGATGGCAACGATGCGCCAGGCCAAACTCGGTGACGATATTTTCGGGTCGAGCGCGACCGACAATTTCCGCGAAATGGCCGACGCGCGCACCGCCGACTCGCTCGCCGCGATGCGCCAGTTCGGCATTGCCGACCTGATCGAAAGCCAGCTTCGCGGACGCCTGGGCGGCACGGCTGGAGGCGTACAATGAGCGATCTTCTCGGCATCGGCTACAGCGGGCTGAAGGCCTATTCGCGGGCGCTGTCGACCGTTGGCGACAATATCGCCAATGCCCAGACGCCGGGCTATGCGCGGCGGCGGCTGGAGATGATGGAGCCGGTCAGCGGCAGCGATTCGATCTTCTACCGTGGCAATATCAATCCGGCGGGGGTCGAAATCCGCGGCGTCAGCCGCTCGGTCGATGCCTGGCTGATCGAGGATTCGCGGTTGTCGTCGGGCGATTCGGAACGTGCCGCGACCAAACTCGGCTGGCTCGGCAAGGTCGAAGGCGCGCTTGGCGACGACAGCAACGGGATCAAGACCGGGCTGACGCGGCTGTTTACGACCGCCGACCAACTGACTGCCGATCCCGGCAACCGCACGCTGCGCAGCCAGTTTTTGCAGGCCGTCGACGAGGTCGCCTCGGGCTTTCGTACCGCGGCTGGCCAGCTCGACCGGATGGGCGAGGGTATCGGCGGCGGCGCAGCCAGCACCGTCGACCAGTTCAATGCCAATCTGCAGGCGCTTGAACAGATCAACATCGGATTGCGCAAGGCACGACCGGGTTCGACCAATCAGGCCAGCCTGATGGACGAGCGCGACCGGCTGCTCGACAAACTATCGTCGCAGGCCGGGGTAAGCGCGACCTTCGAGAACAACGGGTCGGTGACCTTGCGCGCTTCCGGATCGGGCGACCTGCTCGTCGGCGGCGGTGTGGTCAACCCGATCGCGGTGACCGCGGCGGCCGACGGCCGGCTGTCGTACAGCATCGGCGGATCGCCGCTGACGATCACCACCGGTTCGCTCGCGGGTTTGTCCGAAGCGGCCAGTCATGTCGCCGACCAGCGCGTCGAACTCGACGCGCTGGCGGTATCTTTCGCCGCTCAGCTCAACGCTGCGCACCAGGCGGGTACCGATGCCATTGGCAATCCCGGCACGCCGCTGTTTACCGGCACCAGCGCCGCGACCCTGACCGCGGCGGCGCTGACCCCCGAACAGGTGGCGGCGGCGGATGCCTCGGGCAGCAACGGCAATATG
>JAHCKJ010000059.1 GCA_026125835.1 Sphingopyxis sp. | reverse complement strand
GCCGTCGGCGAGCATCTTCACCGCATATTTGCCGGTGTTGATCATCGGTTCGATGGTGAAGAACATGCCGGGGCGCAGCTCCGGCCCGGTGCCGGGGCGCCCGGCGTGGACAACCTCGGGCGCGTCGTGGAACATCTGGCCGAGCCCGTGGCCGCAGAAATCGCGCACGACCGAATAGCGGTGGCGTTCGGCGTGGGTCTGAATCGCGTGCGCGACGTCGCCCATGCGGTTGCCGGGCTTCGCCTGCTCGATGCCGAGCATCAGGCATTCATAGGTGACTTCGACGAGCCGCTTCGCCTTGATCGGGACGTCACCGACCAGATACATGCGGCTGGTGTCGCCGTGCCAGCCGTCGACGATGCTGGTGACGTCGATATTGACGATATCGCCCTCGCGCAGCGGCTTGTCGTCGGGAATCCCATGACACACCACATGGTTGATGCTGGTGCAGCAGCTGTGCGTGAAACCGCGATAGCCGAGCGTCGCGGGAATGCCGCCGCCCTCTAACATCATGGTGCGGACAAGGTCGTCGATTTGGGCGGTGGTCACGCCCGGCTGGACGAAGGGAACGAGCGTGTCGAGGATTTCGGCGGAGAGCCGCCCCGCCTTGCGCATCCCGGCAAAGCCCGCTTCGTCGTGCAGCTTGATCGTGCCGTCGCGCACGGGGGTGGGGGCGCCGGCGTCGGCGGTGGTTACGGAAACATAGTCGTACATACGTGGGGACATAGGCGATGGGCGGTTAAAAAGCGAGGGGCGGACCGCCCAAGCTCAATCGAGGCGACCGCGAAACCAAACTGCGAGCTCTTCTTCACTCAAGTGGCCCGATGCCAGAGCTAGAACGGTCTCGATTGCCTCTTGTGCTTCGAACCGCAAACTATGCCCGTTAATATGCAGAAAAAGGCGAGCGAGAACCCATGCGGTCCGCTTATTGCCGTCCCCAAAAGGATGATTTCGGGCAATGCCGAACGCGTAGGCAGCGGCCAGCCGCATCGGATCATCTTCGCCACAAGCCCATTGGTTGACGGGCCTCACCAAGACCGATTCTAGCACGCCGCGATCACGAACCCCCGCTACGCCGCCGTGCTCGGCAAGCTGTCGGTCATGAACTGCCAATGCGATATCGACGCCGAGCCATCGCGGCTCGGTTCGGCTGCCGTCGGTCACTTGGCAAGGACGCGAAGAATATCGCGGTCTTCCCGCATGATGGCTTCCGCAGCAGCCATTTTTTCCACGAAGTCCGGATCAGCAGCCGTGAGCCGAATACCGTCCGGTGACTCGGTCGCATACAGCGTGTCGCCCAGCGACACGCGAAGTCGCGCCAGCAACTCTTTCGGCAGGATGACGGCGGCGCTATTGCCAACCTTGGTGATCCTGAGCGGCGTGTTCATACGTTCGTTATAACATCGCCGATCAAGAGTTTCAACACGGGCCTTACTCCGCCGCCTTCTCGGCTTTGCCCTTCGCCTTGCCCTTGCCGGCCTTGGGCGCGGCGGGGGTGATTTCGAACGCCAGCGGGTTGCCGACATGGGCGTCGTCGCCGGTCTTCATCTTCACCTTGACCTCGCCGCCATGGACGAGCTTGCCGAACAATAATTCCTCGGCGAGCGGCTGCTTGATCTTTTCCTGGATCAGGCGGCCCATCGGACGCGCGCCATAGAGCTTGTCATAGCCCTTGCCGGTGAGCCATTCGCGCGCTGCATCGTCGAGCTGGATATGGACGTTGCGGTCGGCCAATTGCAGTTCGAGTTCGAGGATGAACTTGTCGACGACGCGCGCGACGACTTCGGGCGGCAGATAGCCGAAGGGGACGATCGCATCGAGGCGGTTGCGGAATTCGGGGGTGAACATGCGCTTCACCGCTTCTTCCTGCACATCCTCGCGCGTCGACTGGCCGAAACCGATCGATTCGCGCGCCATGTCGCTGGCGCCCGCATTGGTCGTCATGATCAGGATGACGTTGCGGAAATCGACGGTCTTGCCGTGGTGATCGGTCAGGCGGCCGTTGTCCATGACCTGCAGCAGGATGTTGAACAGGTCGGGATGCGCCTTTTCGATCTCGTCGAGCAGCAGCACGCAATGCGGGTTCTGGTCGATCGCATCGGTGAGCAGCCCGCCCTGATCGTAACCGACATAGCCCGGGGGCGCGCCGATCAGGCGGCTCACCGAATGGCGTTCCATATATTCGGACATATCGAAGCGCTGGAGCGGGATGCCCATGATCGACGCGAGCTGCTTGGCGACTTCGGTCTTGCCGACGCCGGTGGGGCCGCTGAACAGATAATTGCCGATCGGCTTCTCGGGATCGCGCAGGCCCGCGCGCGACAGCTTGATTGCCGACGACAGCACCTCGATCGCGGTGTTCTGGCCGAACACCACGCGCTTGAGGTCGGTTTCGAGGCTGGCGAGGGTCGCCTTGTCGTCGCTCGACACCGATTTGGGCGGGATGCGCGCCATCGTCGCGATCACGGCCTCGATCTCCTTGGCGGTGATCGTCTTCTTGCGCTTCGACGGGGCGACGAGCATTTGCATCGCGCCGACCTCGTCGATCACGTCGATCGCCTTGTCGGGCAATTTGCGGTCGTTGATGTAGCGCGCCGACAGGTCGACCGCGGCGTTGATCGCGTCCTGCGTATAGCGCACCTGGTGGTGCGCCTCGAACGCGCTGCGCAAGCCCGCGAGGATCTTCTTCGTGTCCTCCAGCGTCGGTTCGACCACGTCGATTTTCTGGAACCGGCGCAGCAGTGCGCGGTCCTTTTCGAAATGGTTGCGGAACTCCTTGTACGTGGTCGAGCCGATGCAGCGGATGACGCCGCCCGACAAAGCGGGCTTCAAGAGGTTCGACGCATCCATCGCGCCGCCGCTCGTCGCGCCCGCACCGATGACGGTGTGGATTTCGTCGATGAACAGGATCGCGTGCGGCAGGCCTTCGAGTTCGGTCACGACCTGTTTCAGCCGCTCCTCGAAATCGCCCCGGTAACGAGTCCCCGCCAGCAGCGCGCCCATGTCGAGCGAATAGATGACCGCGGGCAGCAGCACCTCGGGCACATCGCCCTCGATGATCTTGCGTGCCAGGCCTTCGGCGATCGCGGTCTTGCCGACGCCGGGATCGCCGACATAGAGCGGGTTGTTCTTGCTGCGGCGGCAGAGGATCTGGATCGTGCGATCGACCTCGGCGCTGCGACCGATCAGCGGATCGACCTTGCCGCCCTTCGCCTTCTCGTTGAGGTTGACGGTGAACTGGTCGAGCGCGGTTTCCTTCTTCGACTTGCCGTCCGACTTGTCCTTTGTTTCTTCCTTTTCTTCAGGCTCGGCCTGCACCGCGGGCTTGCCGCCCTTGCCGACGCCGTGGCTGAGGTAGGAGACCGCGTCGAGGCGGGTCAGGTCCTGCTGCTGGAGAAAATAGACCGCATAGCTTTCGCGTTCGGAGAACAAGGCGACGAGCACGTTGGCGCCCGTCACTTCATCCTTGCCCGACGACTGGACGTGCAGGATCGCGCGCTGGACGACGCGCTGGAATCCGCTCGTCGGCGACGGGTCGCTGTGCCCCTCGACCTTCAAACTGTCGAGTTCGGTGTCGAGATAATGGACGACCGCCGATTGCAGGTCCGCCGTCGCGACGCCGCAGGCGCGCATCACTTCGGCGGCATGATCGTCGTCGATCAGCGCGAAGAGCAGATGCTCCAACGTCGCATATTCGTGGTGGCGCTCCGACGCGGCCTTCAGCGCATTATGGAGGGTCTTTTCGAGGCTCTCCGAAAAGGACGGCATGGTATTCATCTCCTTGCGAGGTCCGCCCGGGGGGAGAGGCGGCCCCTAGGAACACAAGGTGGCGATGCCGCCGCCGCGCCGCAAGGGAAAAGCGGAAGGCAATGTGAAATTACGATGACAGGGGTTGCGGTATGGTTAACGGAAGGTTGATATTTTTGTGCGCGCGGGCGCAGCTTTCATCCGAAATTGTCAGGCTTGTCGATACATCGAGCCCGCAGGCCGACGGGCGTGCGCGTCGGTGGTGGATCGGTCATCTCCGACTGTGCCGGCATATGCGAGGATGTTTTTGTAGGAAAGATTTTGATGTAAGCTTTGGGGTGGGGAACTTACCTTTATACTCGTCATGCTGAACTTGTTTCAGCATCCATGGCCCGAGCTCAAATTTGGTGCGGCAGCAAAGGAAACGGCAAGCCATGGATCCTGAAACAAGTTCAGGATGACGATGCTATGAATGTCGTGTTTTGGTCGCTAGCTGCCGTCACCTTCGCCCGCTTTATCCACCATATCCATGAAATCGCGCGCCACATTGCGCTCCCCCTCATTCTTAAACGCGACGTCAAGGTCAGGCGCGACGCCGAGCATGTACATCAACGCCCACAGCGCGAAGCGGCGGCCGGGGTTGGTTTCGAGGCCGAAATCGACGCGCATGCGTTCGGTGCCCGCGGCGTGCGCCTCGGGATGGATCGCCGCGAGGTCGGCGGTGCCGAAATAGCGGCGGAGCTGGTCGTCGAAATCCATGCCGTCCTTTTGGCGCGTTGGCGCCGATTGGCAAGGTTGCATGGCAAAATCGGGCGATCCGGGGGGCGCCCGGTTGTCTTTGCCCAAGCGCGCCGATAGGGCGGCCAGCGTGAAAACCAGCATCGACATCGGGACCGACAGCGCGGGGCAGAGTGTGCGCGTCGACGTGCAGGAACTGCTCGCGACGCGGTTGCTCGTCCAGGGCAATTCGGGGTCGGGCAAGTCGCACCTTTTGCGCCGCATCCTCGAGGAAAGCGCCGCGCTGGTGCAGCAGATCGTGATCGATCCCGAGGGCGATTTCGTGACGCTCGCCGACGCATACAGCCATGTCGTGATCAACGGCGGCGATTATAACGAGCGCGAGATCGCGGCGATGGGCGCGCGCATTCGCGAACATCGCGCGTCGATCGTCCTCAGCCTCGAATCGCTCGATATCGAGGCGCAGATGACCTGCGCCGCGGCGTTCCTCAATGCGCTTTTCGATGCGCCGCGGGAGCATTGGTTCCCCGCGCTGGTGGTGGTCGACGAGGCGCAGATGTTCGCGCCGAGTGTTGCGGGCGATGTATCCGATACGGTTCGCCGCGCCAGCCTGTCGGCGATGACCAACCTGATGTGCCGCGGGCGCAAG
Source organism: Sphingopyxis sp. (assembly GCA_026125835.1). Classification (GTDB taxonomy): domain Bacteria; phylum Pseudomonadota; class Alphaproteobacteria; order Sphingomonadales; family Sphingomonadaceae; genus Sphingopyxis. Next base: position 5,153 of record JAHCKJ010000059.1, on the reverse strand, counting down.
CGCGGGCTGGCGGGGGCGATTGCGACGCAGCGGCTGGCGAAGCTGGCGAAAAATGTCGCCGCCGAGGCGAGCAATTTCCTGATGGGGCGCACGTTTCTGGACATCGACATGGCGCGCGCCGCGGATTTGCTCGGGATGGAGCGGCGGCAGGCCGAGGCGATCCGCGATCTGGAGCGCGGGCATTTCCTGGGGCTTGGCCCCGCCATCTCGCGCCGCCCGCTGTCGATCCGCATCGGCGCGACGCAGACCGCGACGCGGATGGGGACACACAGCCTGATGCCGCTGCCCGAGGCGGGGGGCGACGACATGCGGTCGATGCTGTTCACCGAAACGGAAGCGCCGGTGGCGCCGCGCGCCTTTGCGCCCGAGCCCGCGCCGGTCGCCGCGAGCGACGTGCTGGAGCGCATCGCGGCGGTCGAGGGGCTGCACGAAGATCGCGATGCGCCGCCGGTACTCGACATCGTTGCCGCGGTCGAAGAAGCCGAGCAGAGCGACGCGGTCGTCGTTGCGATGCTCGAGGACATGCTCGCCGACCCCGACAGCGCCTTCCAGCCCGAAGCCTTTCTGTATCAGGATTTTTCGGTGCGTTGCCGGATGGCGAAGCTGAAGAAGGTGCCGCTCGACCTTGCCGCGTTTCGCCGCCGCTTTGCGCTGGCGAAAGGGGGCGTGTTCGACCCGTCCGAGCCGCGCTGGGCCGAAGCATTGCGCGTCGCCGAACGCCTGCCCGATGATATGCTGGCGCCCTTTCTGCAGATTGCGCGCGCCGCGATCGACGGCGAACCCTGTCCCGACGACGAAGTGCTGGGCCGCGCCTATGGCAGCCATTCGCCGGGACGCATCCGGCGGCTGGTCGAATATATGGAAAAGCAGGGCGCGATCGTCGTGCGCTCCGATTTCGGCGGGCGGCGGTCGATCGGCATTCCCGAGCTGGGGCTGAGCACCGAGGCGGAGTAGCGCCTATCCCTTTTTGAACAGCGCGTCGGCGATCGCCTTGTGGCTGGTCGCGGCGGCGCGGTGCGCCTTGACGCGCGCGATCTCGCCCTCGAGCGTCGCGATACGGCCATCGAGTTCGTCGATCGACAGCGGGTCGAGCGGCTGGCGGGTCAGCGCCGCGAGGACATCGTCGCGGCGGCGGGGAAGGTCGTCATCGTCCATGGCGGTTCCTCCTGAAACGCCCGGCAACTGTTGACCCGGTGCGCCGCGCTGTCAATAAGGTGGCGCAGGGCGAAGTGAAAAGTGGGGAAAATCAACGTGACCAGCCTGCCAGCGAGCATGACCGCCATCGCCATCAGCGCGCCCGGCGGACCCGAGGTTCTGGTCCCCGAGCAACGCCCGGTGCCGCAGCCGGGGCCGGGCGAGGTGCTGATCCGCGTTGCCGCGGCGGGGGTCAACCGTCCCGACGTGCTGCAACGGATGGGATATTATCCGCCGCCGCCCGGCGCATCGGACCTGCCGGGGCTGGAGGTTGCGGGGACGGTCGTCGCGGTCGGCCCAGGGGGCGATCCCGAGCTGATGGGGCAGACGGTGTGCGCGCTGGTCGCGGGCGGCGGTTATGCCGAATTTTGCAACGCGCCGGTCGGCAGCTGCCTGCCGGTGCCGGCGGGCTTTTCGATGGCCGAGGCGGCGGCGCTGCCCGAAACCGTCTTTACCGTGTGGCACAATCTGTTCGAGCGGGCGTGGGTGAAGGAAGGCGACACGGTGCTGGTGCACGGCGGCACCAGCGGCATCGGGACGACCGCGATCGGGCTGTGCCAATTGTTCGACATCCGGATCATCGTGACGTGCGGCAGCGCCGACAAATGCGCCGCCGCCATGGCGCTGGGCGCGACCCACGCGGTCGATTATTCGGCCGACGATTATGTCGAGGCGGTCAAGACCTTCACCGGCGGCCGCGGGGTCGATGCGGTGCTCGACATGGTGGGCGGCGATTATCTGCCGCGCAACCTGGCGTGCCTGGCCGATGACGGGCGGCACGTCACCATCGCGTTCCAGCGCGGGATGAAGGTCGAGATCGACATCGCCGATGTCATGCGCCGCCGCCTGACGCTGACCGGATCGACGCTGCGCGCGCGGAGTGCCGACTTCAAGGCGGCGCTCGCCGACGAGATTCACCGCATCGTGTGGCCGCGGCTGGCCGAGGGCGGTTGGAAACCCGCGACGGACCAAATCTTCCCGCTTGCCGAGGCCGGCGCCGCGCACGCGCGGATGCAGGCGGGCGCGCATGTCGGGAAGATCGTGCTGACGACATGATCGCCCGCGATTCTGCGGGGGTTGCTCCATATTGCAAACAGGCATATATCGGCGGCCAATGTCCGGCCGCCCCGCGAGGGGCGGCCCTTATTTTTTCTGCTTTTGGAGAGCAATGATGGCCACTGCCGATGCCACCCCGCTGATGCCGCATGCGACCGCCGCCTGGCTGGTCGACAACACCGGCCTGACCTTTGGCCAGATCGCCGAATATTGCGGCATCCACATCCTGGAAGTGCAGGCGATCGCCGACGAGACCGCCGCGACCAAATATACCGGCCGCGACCCGGTGCGTGCGCACGAACTGTCGATGGAAGAAATCGAAAAGGGTCAGAACGACCCGAACTACAAGCTCAAGATGAGCAAGCAGGCGCAGGACACGATCCGCCGCACTCGCGGCCCGCGCTACACCCCGGTCAGCAAGCGCCAGGACAAGCCCGACGGCATCGCGTGGATCCTGAAGAACCATCCCGAGGTTTCGGACGGCGCGATCGGCAAGCTGATCGGCACCACCCGCAACACGATCAACGCGATCCGCGACCGCAGCCACTGGAACAGCGCCAATATCGTGCCGAAGGATCCGGTGACGCTGGGCCTGTGTTCGCAGCGCGAGCTCGATGCCTTGGTCGCCAAGGCGGCGAAAAAGGCGGGGATCGAGGCGCCGACCGACAACCGGCTGGAAGGCGACCGCGAAGCGTTGCTGGAAGAGCTGCGCGCCGAACGCACCGCCGCCAATGAAGCGCGCGCCGCCGAGGAAGCCGCCGACGCAGGCGACGAAGCATAATATGCCGGGCAGCGATGACGACCAGATCCCGGCGGCCAGCGGCTCGCCGGACGCCTCGCTGACCCAGGACGACAGTTTTACCGCGACCAGCCATGCGGGCCTGACCTATCCGTGGGGCGATGCCGCACCGGGCGCAGGCGAGACGATCCGCATCGCGCCGGGGATCAGCTGGGCGCGCATCCCGATGCCGGGGTCGCTCGGCCATATCAACAGCTGGCTGCTCGACGACGATGGCGACGGCGATGATGGCGTCGCGGTGGTCGATACCGGCATCTGCCTGACCATGTGCTCGGACGCGTGGAAGGCGCTCTATGCGGGGGCGCTGAATGGCAAGCGCATTACGCGCGTCATCGGCACCCATCTGCACCCCGACCATATCGGCCTGGCGGGCTGGATCGCCAAGAAACAGGGCGTCAAGCTGTGGATGACGCGCGGCGAGATGCTCACCGCGCGCGCGATCGTCGCCGATTCGTCGGATACGACGCCCGACGAGGTGCTGGCGCAGTCGCGCGCCGCAGGTTGGGACGAGGCCGCGATCGAAGCGCAGCGGACGCGCGGCTGGAACATGTTCCAGCGCATGATTTTCACCCTGCCGCGCAGCTATGTGCGGATGCGCGACGGCGAGCGGCTCGATCTCGGCGCGCACCAATGGCGCGTCGTGACGGGGTCGGGGCACAGCCCCGAACATGCGTGCCTGTGGAACGAGCAAGAAGGCGTGCTGGTGTCGGGCGACCAGGTGTTGCCGCGGATCAGTTCGAACGTGTCGGTGAATATCACCGAACCCGACGCCGATCCGCTGGGCGAATGGCTGGCGTCGATCGACAAGCTGCTCAGCGTCGTTCCCGCCGATGTCACCGTCTGCCCCGCGCATGGCGAGCCGTTCAAGGGGCTGCACGTCCGGTTGATGGCGCTGCGCGACGAGCACCGGATGCGGCTGTATAATCTGGCCGAGGCGGTGGCGCAAACGCCGATGCGCGCGGTCGACGCCTTCCCGCTGCTCTTCAACCGCCCGATCGGCGAGCATAACCAGGGACTGGCGACCGGCGAGGCGCTGGCGCATCTGAAACGGCTGGAGGTCGAAGGCCGGGTGCGGCGCCAGGAGCGCGACGGGGTGTGGTGGTATCACGGGGTGGCGTAGGGCCAGCAGCCTGGCGCAAGGCCGATGGCCCCCACCCCCAACCCCTCCCCAGAAGGGGAGGGGCTTTGTGGCCGCCTCCGGCCGCCAACCGCCACCCCTCAATCGCGCCGTTGCATGATCCAGCTGAACGCCATTGCGTTGAACATCGTATAGAGCCCGTACAGCATCAGCGCGGCGAACCAGCTGCGCGTCGCGATCGCCATTGCGCCGACGAGCAGCAGGAATTCGAAGATATAGGTGATGTGCGGACCCGCCCTGTCGGCGAGCGGTTTGACCATTTGCTGGATCAGCGGATCGTCGCTTTCCATGAACGCCCGGTGCATCGCGAAATTGGCGATGCCGGCACAGAAAATAGCGATGAGGGCTATAACCATAGGTTTGCAAATGGGGGAGGCGGGGTGGAAATGCCAGCCTCTTTCGGGCTATAGCGGCGCTTCGCCCGCGCTTTCGTTCCCCCGAGAAGGACGTCATCGGTGATCGCTCTCCCCCGTCCGGCCGTGCTTTGCCTGTCGTTCGCCCTCATCGTGGCGCCCGCGTCCGCCGCGCAGGAACCGGCAAACCCGCCGCAGCCCAATCCGGCACTCGCCGATCCGGTGCTGGCCAATCCGGTACCGACCGTCCTTGTGCCGTCGGATCCGCCGCTGCCCGACGCGGTGCGTGCGATGATCGACGCCGCCTTTGCCGGTGGGGACAATGACGATGTCGAGGCGGTCGCGCGGATCGCGCGGATGACCAACCCCGCCAATATCGGCGAGATCGACGCGCTGCTCGCCTATTATCGCAGCGAGATGCCGCCGGTGGTGCCGGTCGATCCGGTGCGCACCATGCTCGCGTCCGCGATTGCCGGCGGCCGCGATGCCGATGTCGAAGCGGTGGCCAAGCTGGCCAAGGAAACCAATCCCGACGATGCGGCGGAGATCGACGCCGAACTGGCCGCCTATCGCGCCGAACGCCAACGGCTCAAGGACGAAGCGGCGGCGGCGG